>JAFGQK010000344.1 GCA_016935735.1 Spirochaetales bacterium
ACGTATATCTGGTAGTGAAGGTATAACTGATTTGAGGAATGTTAGTAGTGTATTAAAGATCCACCTTTCTTCTACCATTCTGAGAATGAGGTAACTTATCAGGAATTTTATTAATACTAGACATTTGTTTATTTTTTGGATTTTTTATTTCAAATTTAGAATCGCTGGTCTGAACTCATTTTTTTTGATATCTTTCACTCTATGTACCTGCCCACGACACAAAAAGAATGCAGGCAACTCGGCTGGGATAAGCTTGATGTTATCCTCGTTACAGGGGACACCTATATCGACAGCCCTTTTACCGGGGTTGCAGTAATCGGCAAGGTGCTTGTTCATGCAGGATACAGAACCGGGATCATCGCCCAGCCGGATACAAAGGGTCCTCATGACATCACACGCCTTGGGGAGCCGGGGCTGTTCTGGGGTATTACCGGCGGCTGTATGGATTCCATGGTGGCTAACTATACTGCCACAGGAAAGTTCAGGAATAAAGACGATCTGACACCAGGGGGCATTAATAATGCAAGACCGGACAGGGCGGTTATTGTATATTCCAACCTGGTACGGCAGTATTTCAAAAATACCGTACCCCTGGTTCTCGGCGGCATCGAGGCTTCGTTAAGAAGGATTGCCCACTATGATTACTGGTCGGATTCTGTCCGGAACTCTATTCTTTTTGATGCAAAAGGGAATATTCTCATCTATGGGATGGGAGAAAAGACGGTGCTTCTTTTTGCTGATTGTCTTAAGCAGGGCAGGGATTTCCGGGACATAAAAGGAATCTGTTATATCTCCGGCCAACCGGTTCCCGGGTATATCCTGCTTCCCCCTGCAGAACAGGTAAAAAATGACAAAGAAGCGTTTATAGAAATGTTTACACTTTTCTATGAACATGCAACCGGGACAGGGCTTCCGGGAATGATTCAACAGCATGGGAACCGGTATCTTGTGCATAACCCGCTACCCGGTATCATAACAGAAAAGGAACTCGATGATATATACGATCTTTCTTATGAATATGATGTGCATCCTTATTACAAAAAAGGGGGATATATACGCAGCCTGGATACAATCAGGTTTTCCATAACCACGCACAGGGGCTGTGCCGGGGAATGCAGGTTCTGTGCAATAAGCCTGCACCAGGGCAGGGCAGTATGTTCCAGAAGTGAAACATCCATTATCAAAGAAGCAACCCGGATATCCCGGCTTAAAGGATTTAAAGGTTATATTACCGATGCCGGCGGCCCTACTGCAAACATGTACGGGCTTGGATGTACCCGGCAGGAATACGCCGGTAAGTGCAGGAATAAAAGCTGCCTTTTTCCGGCTGTATGCAGTCATTTAGTGTTTCCGCACAGGAAAGAAATTGCACTGCTCAAAAGATTGAGCGTGATTCCCGGTATAAAAAAGGTATTCATTGCTTCCGGTATCCGTCATGACCTGGTTGTTGCCGATGCAGAATATGGCAGGATATACCTGGGGCATATACTTGCCCATCATACATCCGGGCAGCTGAAAATAGCGCCGGAACATTGCTCCCTCCATATATGCAAACTCATGGGGAAGCCCGGGAGTGATGTTCTTCTTGAGTTTAAAAAGCTCTTTGATGAAGAACAGGGCAGGCTCAAAAGCAGACAGTTTCTTACTTACTATTTTATTGCCGCCCACCCCGGTTGTACGATGAAGGATATGGAGGAACTTCGCGGTTTTGTTTCAACATACCTCAAGATAAAACCGGAACAGGTACAGGTATTCACCCCTGTCCCCTCTACCTGGTCTACCGTAATGTATTATACCGGCGTAGACCCTTTTACCGGAAAAGCCGTATTTACAGAGAGAGATGTGAGGAAAAAAGAGAAGCAGAAGAGGATTCTTTTCTCATAAAGACCGGATAGTCCCCAGACCGTGAAATTTCAATTTTCAGGGTATAGTATATACAATGACGATTGTATATACTGCATGAATTGAAAAAGATTATATTAAAGAAGAAACCGGAGGGAATTTATGATTATCCGTAAAAGATATTTATTTTTTATATTGATATTATTACTGTGTGTATACTTCCAGGCTTCAGGCCAGTTGTTCTCGGATCCCCAGGACAGGTTATATAAATTCCTGGATTTATGGCATGAAAAGGGATATATAAAGAAATTGCCTGTTATCCGGCCGTATTCACTCCAGCTTATCGTAAAACTGTTAAAGGAAGTAAAGCAGGATGGTGATCCGGAAAGCAGTGAGCTGGCCGGTGATTTTTTAACATCATGCACTGAACCAAACGTTAAAATTTCCAGAGACAAAGCTATTCCCGGTCCGGTTCATCTGGAATTTGAACAAAAATCCCTTCTTGATTTTTCCGGGTATGCGGGAAAGAATACATTCCAGCTTACATCTACCGGTTTTATTGGTGATTTTGTCTCCTATTCAGGAAAGATATCCCTTGGATTGATTGATAATGGAGCGGAAATCGAACCTCCGAAGTGGACCAGGTTTTTTGATGAAGCAAAAACAGGGGGCGGTGTGGTGGAATTGGATAAAGGGGAACTGGGAACAGGACATTATGGGACTGCCGGTCTCTTTTTCGGGACGGAAAACATTGTGTTCCAGGCAGGGTTAATGAGAAGTTCCTTTGGTCCTTTTTTTGATAATGGACCGGTTATCACCCCCGAGGCACCGGCTGCCGGTCATTTTTCTTTTACCTACCAGGCAAACTGGTTTACCTTTTCTTCCATATTCCTGGATCTGTATCCCCGTTATTATGTTAATGCGGCCGGTGAAAAACATACCCTTCCCGGATCTGCAGAGAAATACCTTGTTGTTCACAATGCCCGGTTTTATTTTACCGACTGGCTGAACCTTGGAATCATTCAATCGAACCTGTGGGGCGGGAGCTTTCACCCTGCATATTTAATCCCTTTACAGCACGCCTTTTTTACGCAACAGGTTTTCGGGGATTCTGCAAGCTCAATCCTCGGCTTTTACACCCAGGTTTCGCTCCCCTTTTCTTTGCAGTTCAATACAATTTTGTATGTGGATGACTGGGATGCTTTCAGTAGTGATGAAAAAACGGATTCTAATGGCATTAACCTGGATTCTGCACAGAACAAGTTTGCCCTTCAAACCGGTCTTGCATTCAGTCCATGCTATAATATTCTTAAATCAGTGAAACTCACCTATCTGATGATTACCCCGTATATGTACACGCATTCTGCACATGCAGATATCAATTATCTTACCTATACCCATGACGGGAAAAACATCGGGAGTATTCTGGAACCGAATTCAGACCAGATCAACCTCCATATATTCCTTATGCCGTTATCATGGCTGGAAATTGATCTATGGACAAAGTTTACCAGGCACGGGAATGCCTCGGAGGGATTTGAAGAAGATGGTATTATCAGTGACGGAACAGTATTTGACGATGGTTACCTTTCCGAAGGAGAAGTCACTTTTTACGGCCCCTCCCGTTTTTTAAACCAGGATATCATAGAAAAGGTATTGCAGCTTGGGTTTTCCATGGACTGGTTTCTGCCGGTACCATATGTAAATACACGTATACAAACAAAATATACATTTCAGTATATCTGGAATAAAAACCTGGAAGAAATTGATGAAGCCACCCATTTCCTGGAATTCATGGTTCTGCTGAAACTGTAGACAGTAGATAGCCGTTATCCATGTGAGAATTTTTCATCATACTCTTCTTTTAAAGCGGTCATTGTCCAGGAGATCACCCCCCTTTGGTTTGAATAATCATTTGTTTTTTTTCCCGGTCCTTGCTATACTTTCAATGAGGGGAATTAATTTGTGTCAGACAACAGAACGGTAAAAGCAAAAAATACGAATATTTTTAACGGATTAGGCCGTTTTCTTAAAACAATCGGGGATGCTTTTAATAAAAAAGAGGAAGATACTGATAATGGATCTTCCATTCCTGTGGATATTTCCCCCGGGATCCAGGAAATCCCTCCTGTATTAAACGAGCATGAAGATGATTTTACCGGACAGGAGATTGAAGAGGATACATCATCCGGGGATAGTTTAAGAAAAATCCTTGCCACTTTGAGCGCTGTCGAAGCAAAACAAAAGTTTGTGGACTTTATTAGGAAAAATGAAGCAGACAGACTTACTTCATCCGAGATTGAAACCCTTGATTCTGCCTGCCACAGGGCAATGACCATAGCGAAAGAAAAAAGAGAAAACTATGCTTCTTTTACAGGAACCAGGGATATTGATAAACTGCGGACACTCCTTAATAAACTCAAAATCGATAATAACACACCTCCATTTGTAAAACAGGAAATCGTAAAAGATATCATTAAAGAACTGAAAGGAAATACCGCGGAAGATAAAAAGGAAATACTGTCACTTATTAATAATTATACGGTATTTTTGAAACGTCTTGACTGGGAGATTAATGGGGAAAAAAGAATAATCGATTATACAATAAAGACTCTCAATAAATCAAACAATACAAAAGACAGACTTGTGCAACTAAACGATCTTGCACCATTCATGCAGGCAAGGATTAAAGACAAAAAGATAAAGGATATATCTCAGAAACTGTTCGATTATATGCTCGATTTTTATAATCAGTTGAATCAGAGGATAACCGGCCCGGATAATAATGAAGAACCGGAAGACCGTTTTGACCTGGATCTGGATGATAATAACCTGCCGGATTTCGGTGCAGAAGAAGATACTTTTTTAAAAAAACTTGCACAAAAAGATGATCCTGCTGATATGGCATCGGAAATTGACAGATATCCGGAAGAAGAAAAGGCAGATATTATTGGGGAAATTGCCTTTGATCCGCGGTTTGACAGGTACTTTAAAGAGATTATCGGGTTTCTTAATAAAGAGGATCTTGGGAAACTTATCGGTATGGTGATTATGAGGGTAAAAGAAATAGAGCGGACCCAGGGCAGGAATATAAGCAGGGCATATATTACCGATCTTATCAACCGGTTGACCCATAAACTTGGAGCGGAACATATTATTGTATTAAAAGTCAAAAATATCGAGCATTTTCAGCAAAAAGCATACGGGGAATCGATTGCAAGGCTTGAAGAACTGAAACGGAAAATTAGCGGAAAGAGTCCATATGAACAGATACAGATACTGAAAGATACATCCGAGGAGCCGGGGTGTTCAGCGATCTTTGGCGCTATCCGGAACCTCGAGCGTATTACGGTTGAAACTCATTTTGAAGAAATATTTTCCGGTATGCCCCTTGAAACCCAGAAGGTGGTAGCAGAAGGTCTTCTTTCCGACCTGGTAGCATTAAAAAAATATTATCCCCACCTTATATCACGTCTTGAAATGAAACTGGATGAAGTGACACGGAAGCTGGAAAAGAGTACCTACACACCGGGAGAGAATGACCATGACCTTATTGATAGAATTGTAGATTATGCAAACAAATCAGAATCCGGGGGAAGTGCCCGGAAGGAGAAGAAAGATAGAGTACCGGAAGAAATAATGGCTTTGGAAAAGGAAATAGACTCACTGCCATCTTTGAACGAAAAGATAACAACAGTGCGGTTCTGGATTGAAAACAATTATTACAGTGACAAACCACCCGTTGATTCTTTTCTTAAAAACAAACTTGAAGACCTTGAGCAGGCAAAAGCGAGGGAAGGGGGGCTTCTCCGGGATCTTTTTGATGAGCTCCGGGAACTCGATACAATAAAAGAAAAAATCAACTTTCTTGAGGATAAATTGAAAGATCCCCTTTATTTTCATCTTAAGTCCATGATCAAAACCCTTATCGGGAATATCGCGAGTAATACAAATTTTGCACCGGTAAAAATCACGGAAGAGTGGATTTTGAATCAACTGAAAGGAATACCGGATGTAAACAGGAAGATCGACTGGCTCCGTATCCGGCGATACCTTGTACCGTTCGAGAAATTCTCGGATTTTATTAATGATACAATTGAACGGTTTGAGACATATCAGCAGGAAGAACTCCAGGAAGAACTGGAAGAAAAGATATTCGGGAACATGCTGCTTGAAAAAGACAAGGGTAAGAATAAAGCGATCTATAAAAATATCATTGCACTTACCCGTGCAGCTCTTTCCATTGAAGAAAAAATAAAACGGAGAAAACTCATTAAAGAGCAGGAGATACTCTATCCCCTGGATGAACATGACCGCTTTTATAAACAGCGCAAGCTTCTCTATTATCTTCTCAATACCCAGAATGATGATATTCCCGCACTTAAACTGAAAGTACTGGCAGACAAAGTTCTCCTTTCGTTTGATGAAAAAAAGGACTATTTTTCACTCCTGAAACTATCCCGCTTTAAGGTGGATGATAAAGTAATTACCCTTGCGGATGAACTTGGTATTACAGATGAAGATATCGCCTATTATGCTGTCTATATCCTTGGATGCAACAAACCTGGTCTTGAACAGAGAATACGGTTCATCGAAGATTTCAGAAGCGGGTTGGTCGATGTTGATGGAGTTATTTGTCCTTCAAAAGAAAACAGAATGGTGCAGAGAGATTACAGGGACTTCTTTCACATTACCCCTCCTCTCATTGTAAAGGTATTGATGGATCTGAAGAAAAAATTACCGGAAAAGAAAAGGAGACCGGATTCAGAAAGATCTGTGCCTGAGGATAAGGAGCAAAAAGAAGAAAATAATGAGAATAGTATTATTGAAGAAGAAGATGTTGATAGTGGCGATACAGCTGGTATCAGTGATACAATAGAGGAGAAAATAAATAAAAACAGCGAATTAAAAGATACGGATAGTATCTCTATTCAACCAGAAACAGAAGCGGAAGAGACCGCGGAAGAAAAGAGTGAAAGTTCGCTTTATAAGGAATCCGAAGCAACATCTGAAAAAAAACGGCAAATACATAAAAATGGAAATAAAAAGAAGTTTAAAACATCGTTTGTGGATGATAGTTCACAAGACACCATTCCTTCTGATAGCAGAGTTCATACACCATCCCGCGGGGAAGAGAACGAAGAAGAAAATGCATATGATGTTAATACGGTGTATGAAAAGAACAAGAGTGATATCGACAACCTTGTGCAAAAAAGATTAAGAGAAAGGGGGATGGAAAAGAGTAAATCCCTGGTCCAGACAATGAGGGTGAATTCGGAAAATGCCACAAAAAAGGAAGAAATCCCCCTTTCCAAACGGATTGCCCGGCTTCTTTTCGATTTATCCAGATGCTTTCCCGAAGCTGTGCCTGATATTATTAACCACACCATTATTCCTGTATTTGTCGAAAGTAAAAGCGATACCGGCAGGGATGTTTTTAATGCAATAAACCAGAATATATTTTTCCCCGTACTTTATAATGGCGCTGAAGTGGATGTCGATTCCACTATCGATTCAATAGAATCATTCCTGGGTAAAAAAGGGATCCTTTCAGAGAGTCATAAGATTATTCACGGTATTACCGATGAGCTTCGAAAGGTCCGATCAAAAGAAATTAAATCTGAAGTCGAACGGAAGATACATGGATTGGAAGAAACATCCTTGCCGGCCGGCAAGGAGCCGGACGACATAGTACAGGTGCTGCGTTATCTGGCAGGAATCGATAATCCGAACCGGATTATTCACGATCTTGATGAGAAATATATAATACCTCTTTCCGGTAGTACACAACAGAATGATCTTTCAAAAAAGCTGCATACCCTGAAAAGCATTTTAGTCACCTCTAAAAGTATCAACTGGCAGAAGGTCGGGGATTACTACGGGCCAGGAGCAATTACTCTTATAAAACAAATAAAACAACGTATTGGGATTCTTATATCCGTTGATCACATGGATAACAGGCAAACCCGTGAAGAGGTTCTTGTTGAAAAAAACCGGACAGATAATGTTCATCTGGATGATAATACGGGTAGTTCTGATTCCGTAAAAATGGATAAGATTGAAAAGAAAGAATCGGCATCCGGGGAAAAGCTTATTGTCCCCGAGGTTATAGAAAATGTGTTGATAGAAACACCGGTGTTTACAGATCCCCATGCACTCATTTTGAAAATTGCATCAAAAGATCCCGGTCTTGACAATATGTTCGGTAAAAACCGGGATGTTGCAAGGCAGTATGTCATCGATACTTTATATAATGCAGGAAAAATTTTTACCTATGATAAAAAACGATATATTGGTTTTGGAAAACTTGCACATTATCTCTACGATAAGAAAAACAAGGATTATAACAGACAGACCCTGACACAGGCCGTTTTTTCCTTCTTGAGCAGGTTCCCGGGAAATGCACAGAAAGCTGCTTTTGTCGGTGTGGAGGAAAAGGATCTTCCCGGTTTCCTCCATATGCTGGGAGCCTGGACATCTCCTGTACATACTCCTTTAAAGAAAACCACACAAAAAGGTACGGATAATAAAGACAGGCCAATCCAGCAAAAACACCAGGAAAAAACAAAGCAGACAGTCATACAAAAAAATCAGTCCACAACAAAAAAGACGATACAATTACAGACTGCACCGCATACCAGGGATAAACGAATAACTACCCGCAGGGAAAAAGAAAAAAAGACAACTGACAGACATATTTCAGATAAAAGCAAAACACAGAAGAAACGTATTGAACAGAAAAGGAGCATATCACGGAAATTATCCGCCCGTGGTGAAACAATGCTCAAGAATGCAGCAAAACTCATTACCGATAAACTTATCCTCCTTATTAAGCTGTATAACAGCCGGGAGTCTCTTAAAATGCTCTATGACTCATATTTAAGTACTTCTTCAGACAGGAAATACAGGTTGAATCTTATTGACCAGAAAAAACACGCTGCAATTTATAATGCAATAAAGGATGATGATGCTGTTCTTGAACGGCTTCGTTTTGATGTGGATAAGGTAATGAAGCAGTATCATAAAAAGATGAGTAAGATGAAAAAGTAATTACAAATACTCCTTTTTCTTCTCTTCAAAATTCTCCAGAAACTTCTTTAACTGCTCCGCATCCTCCGGGAACCCGGCGTCTTCCAGAATCCGTATCCCTTCAGACAACACCTTCTTTGCTTCATCATCCTGCTCAAGGGTTATTAGTGCTGCTACAAGGTTCATCCGGGTCTCCGTATCGGTCCGGTTCAGGTTCAGTTCCTGCTTGAAACTCAAGACAGCATTTTCAAAATCACCGGTATATGCATATGCTTTGCCGAGGTTTGAATACAGACCCGGTGATATATTGTTTCTGGTGATGTTTTCTTTAAAACCTTCTATTGCTTTCTGCATATAGTCAATGCCTTCATCTTCGTATCCCTGCTGAATAAGCAGAAGACCGACACTGTATTTTATCAGCGAATCACCCACTTTTACTTCTGCTCTTTCATTGTACTCGAGTGCCTTTTTCCCTGTCATCAACACCCCGTCCCAGTCCTGTATTTCCGCATAGACCTTGCATATTTCACTGTAAGCGATGAAAGATACCTCCGGGCAGAATTCGATTGCCTCTTTATATTCGGCTACAGCCTGTTTCCATTTCTTTTCCGATTGTAATCTGTCCCCATTGTCGAGTATTTTTTTCGTATAAGCGATCTTTGATCTGATAAAAGAAAGCGGGGATATGAGTTGTTCCACCGGGGCATGATTGTCTGTCAGTATTATTGCCCCGGCTTTTTTTACCCTGTCAATCTCTTCCTTGTTTAATATCCACACATTTGTATTTTTTAACCGGCGGTCATTCCTGATTTCCTCGATCGAAATTCCTTTATTCCCTGCAACTACAACAAAATTCCATCCGGTAAATGCAGGTTTGTAGGTTGATACGATATATATATGAGTAAATGTTCTTTCCAAAGTATTGATAACTGCACCAAGAAGCCTGCCGCTTGTGTACACATCCAGCAGATTGATTGCATAAAGACCGTCAGGAGCAAGGAGTTTTGAAAGCTCTTTATGAAACTCATCTGTTAATAGCTGGAAGGGAACATAAGATTCGCCAAAGGCATCACCGTAGATAAAATCATACTTCTTTATTGCTTTGCCGGACTTACCCTGTTCCAGCAGTTGATTAATATACTGCCGGGCATCTGTATTGATTGTATTGATAGAAGTTTCACGGGAAAGCCCGAAAGCCCTGGTTGCTGCCTCTGTTACCCGCGGGTCGATTTCGGCAACATCAACAAAAGAACCGGGGTATTGTACCTGGATATACCGGGGGAATACATATCCTCCGCCCCCGATGGAAAGAACGGAAAGAGGTTCTTTTTCCGGTTTTACCAGGTGCGTCACCGCAGCAAAGATCTGCGTATAAGCAAATTGAAGGTCCGTGATATTATCCATGATAATTTTGCTGTGGGATTCAAGGTCATCCTGCCTGAATTGCCGTATATCGGGATTCTTTGATAACTGTTTCACTGCAATATAACAGTAATCACTTTCATCTTCATAAATGATCTGTTTATCTGGTTTTTTCCGTAATCCTGCGGATACCCCGATCCCTGTGGTCCATCCCGTATCCACCATTCCAAATACTGCAAGAAGGACAAAAATTCCCGCCCAGGCATTGAGTATCCAGGATTTAAACCAGTACAGTATTCCTGCTGCGAGTAATATGGCTGCAATCATCCAGATAATTGTTGTTGTCCCGAATAAAGAGATAAGGAAAAATCCCGCCGCAAGGGTACCAAGGATACTGCCACCCGCACTCCATGCATAGATTTTCCCGATGGTCATGCCTTTTGGATGCCCGGCATCCAGGGCTATCTTCGCTACCACCGGGCTGATTGTCCCAAGGAGTGAGGACGGGAGTAAAAAGATTATAGCAACATGGGTAAAAACCCTTAAAGGCCAGGGAAATTGCCAGAGCAACGTCCATTCCCCGGTAGCATTGTTTAAAATGATAATTATCACACAGGTAACCGAGGAAAGACCGAAAAGAAAAGCAAGGGTCTTTTTCGCAGGGTATTTATCTGCAACCCGGCCGCCAATATAATTACCGATAGTAATACCGCCAAGTACAACGCTGATTACCGATGTCCAGACATAGAGAGTGGCACCGAGGTATTTTGCCACAAGACGACCTGCCACGATTTCCAGGATCATAATACAGGCACTTGCAATAAAAACGGTGATGCATGGTATAATAATTGATACGGGTTTTATGGATGTCTTTTTCTTCATACTCTCCTTTCGTTTTATGAGTTCTCTTCTTCCAGTATGGTAATTATTTTCCTTTCAACATCATCATTGACATTCCGTATTGTTTTTAATTCTTTCCTGGCTGCAAGATCCTGGATATCTTCTTTAAGGTTCTGAATATTCATTCCTGCCCAGTAGAGGTTTGAATATGTTTTCCCAAGATCCTGGAGGCGGCAGGCTTCATTTAAAAATTTCTCCGATATGATGTAATTATATTTTCTGAAATCCCCCGGAATGAATCGTTTCAGGCGGGCAGGCAGGTTATATTTTTCTAAAAGTGCATATATCTTTTTTGACTGACGCGCAACATAACTCTTTTTCGGTCCATACGTCCCATTATAATCCTGTGAAGACCAGGTAAACCTGTATAAATCCTCATAATAAGGAACCAATCCGGGGTATACGGATTTTAGTCTGTTTAAAAACCGTATTGCCTGCTGGCCTTCCATGGTAAGACCCGGTGAAAACAGAAAAAAGTCAGCACCTGCATCTTTTGCCCTTTTAATAAACTCTTCCATATCTGTTTCATCATCTTCCAATCCGGGCACCAGGGGAATAGCTGTTACACCACAATTAATCCTGGGGTTTGTTTTTTTTATCGTTGTTATTGCCTTAAGCCTGTCTGAAGGGACAGATGCAACTGGTTCCAGGAAACGGGCAATATCTTCTTTCAATGTTGTAATGGTAAAAGAAACTCCCATCCACGATTCATCTGCGATCTGTGAATAAAGATCACCATCCCGTACTGCAAGTGCTGATTTTGTGAGAATGTTTACCGGATAGTTATGCTTTAAGAGTACTTCGATGCAGGCCCTTGTGTTCTTATATATTTTCTCACCAGGCTGATACGGATCGCATACACCGGACATCCCGACAGTATCCGGGAGCAGGGTTTTTGTGCGGCGAAGACGTCCGTCAAGTTTTAGCGCAGCATCTTTTTTAATGTAGATGGTATTCCCATGATCAAAATGCTGTGCATATTTCCCCGCCCGGGCATAACAATAAATACAATTGAACTCACACCCCGCATACGTACTTATGGAATACCTGTCCCAGAACCAGGGATCTATAAATTTTTTCACATTTATAATCGTTTTTGTCTCTTTTTCTTTGTATGTAAACATGTCCTTTCCCCGGTTATAGTTGCTTGAGTAATTTTATCGCTGCTTCAAGACTCTTTATTGATTTACTATCTGTAAGCTGTATCCGCCATTTTTCATACAATGGAAGGAGTCCTTTAAATTCAGGCAGGAATTTCATTGCCATACTCCTTATAACATCGGAAAACACCCATATTTTCCCATAAGCAGTGCCACCCGTATTCTTTTTTATAAATTCGACAACCTGTTTCACATCTCCCCTGGTACATAAACGTATGGCAAAGCTCGTTGCCCTGCGTACATCAATATCCTCATCTTTTATATTAATAAGTATTTTATCAAGACAAAGACCGGTATAATCATGCCTCTTCATGGAAAGCCTGCCGGTAATTGTAATAGCTATCCGCCGTACCCATTTGCAGGAATCGGTAAACCATTCATCAAGCCATGGGAAATAGATATCCGGTGCTTTTCTGATTGCCGGCTCTATACTCATGATCATATTATCAGCATCTTCCCAGGAAATTGTACTTAAAGCAAGAGTCCGGCTTAATGCGAACACGGGTTCTGGCAGTGCAAGAACAATTTCTCCGAGCAAGTAGGCCGTTATAATTCTCCCTTCCCGTCCATGATTTTCCCACAACCGGGCTGCCAGGGGAAGAAAAGTATTCTCTTTTCCCTTTGCATATTTTCCTGTTGTCTTTCCCATATTCTTTAATACATCCAGGCTTACCCCGGAAGTATGAAGCTTTTCTTTCAGTTCTTCCTTTACCAGCCGGGTCGACCTTAAATCATCGCTTTGCAGCCATAATTTTTCGATTTCACCTGCAATGTGTTCGATATTATCCTGTGTGTAATTTAAAAGGACGCTGGTGAGTTTTTTTACTATTTCTTGTTTTGTCATCATTTCACCACGTATTAATTATAAGCATAATACTATTTATTATATTACATGAAAATAGTCAAGAAATTCCCGCTCTTTTCAGCAATTCCCGGTGAATAGAAAAATATAATGATAAAGAGAAATGTGAGAAATATAACTGTTGCACCCTTTTACATCGTAATGATAATTGAAACAGGGTGTTTACAGGAAACAAAAAAAGGCAGTCCAGGTTTTACCCGGAACTGCCTTCGAATATAAGGGAAGGTCTTATCTCCCAGAAGGGAGCTGCTCACTAAACATGGCCTGAAAATGCATTTATGACAGATAGTTCTTTAGAAGCTGAATATCATCACTGCTTTTTAACCGGTCAATAGCACGCTTTTCTATCTGCCTGATTCTTTCTTTCGTAAGGTTAAATAAATTTCCGATTTCTCTTAAAGAGGATGGCATTTTGCCATTAAGCCCGAACCTGTATTCAAGTATTTTCGCTTCTTTTCTGGTAAGTGTTTTAAGTACCGTATTAATCTCATCTCTTAATGAATTATCCATAACAACTTCCGTGGGTGATTTATATGTTGTATCCGGCACAAAATCTTTAAGCAGTGTGGAATCTTTTTCTATATATACTGGATTATCCAGAGAAAGCATTTCTTTGGAAATGTTTAAGAGTTCTGCTACAAGTTCTTTTTCCATGTTTAGTTGCTTTGCTATCTCACCTATCTTTGCTTCAAGCCCGCTTTTATTCTGGAGTTCATCTTTCACCTTTTCTATTTTGGAAATCTCATAAATCCGGTTCATTGGAAGTCTGATCATCCTGCTTTTCTCGCTTATTGCTTTCAGAATTCTTTGTCTGATCCACCATACTGCATATGATATAAAATGATACCCTTTGCTTACATCGAATTTATCGATTGCATTCATCAGGCCAATATTTCCTTCACTAATCAGGTCTTCAAGAGGAAGTCCCTGGTTTTGATATTGTTTTGCTACATTTACCACAAACCGGAGATTGGAATTAATAAGCTTTTCTTTCGATTGCATATTCCCTTTTGAAGCCTCGATAGCATGGTATTTTTCCTCTTCACGAGAAAGAAGATCATATTTATTAATATCTTTTAAATAGATAGCAATAATATTATCATCTTCCCGCTTCCCATGGGTTTTTCTCGATCTGAGTTTCTGGTGTTTGTTTAGTTGTTTCGTTCTACTCACCATTTTTCCACCCTTCTTTCTAAATATTACAATGCAAGAAGTATGCCAGGATGAATTTTTATACCGTGATCTATTTATTTATACCATAAAGATTTATAAAGGCTTGCTGCATATGCATTATTTATTGGTAATGAAAGGAGTCATTTTGACCCGTTTGATAAAAGTGCCGGATAAATCGTATCAAAATGATGCTATTTACTGTTGTTATTCATAAAATACAGGTGAAATAAAACCGCAATAAAACAAAATCCCCTGGAAAAACAATCATATTGGGAGAGAAATCAGCGGACAGGAAAAATAATTCAGCAAAATTCAGAAATCAACCCAACATAATATTGTGCGATTAAAAGTGCATCCACAATATCTACAGACCCATCGCCGTTTGCATCACCGGTAATACCCGGTTCTTGTGTTATGACAGGGGTGGCAGTTCCTCCCGGTGTTGGTGTGGCTGTTCCCGGTGGCTGGGTGGAACCGCTGTAATACCCGGTAATCGTTATCCCATCCGGTCCAGGGGGCACTTCATGGTCAAAGCCGACATATCTCCCGGAACTGTCCTGCCACAGGGTGGGTTCTATAAAATTATATTTCTCATAATCGACCCCATCCCATGCACCACCGGTTAAAATCCCCCCTGTGTCTGATGAGTTTTTATTTAAACACCAGAAGATGTGGTGTATCCTGTTGGATACGATAAAATCACGCAGGTAACCCATCCATTTGGCATTGTCCGGGTTATCCAATTTTCCCCCCCATTCACCGATAAAAAGCGGTGCAGTGTTGTTTTCATAAATAAAAAACCAGTAGTGAGACCAGACCATATGCATGTTTGCTTCATTAAATACATCCGGATCAAACCATATCTGATCCCAGACAGAAGATCCGTAATCATGGGGAGAATAGACAAGTTTGTTCTGATTACTACCAAGGTTGACAGGATTGTCCGCCACACCCATGGGATTCCCCCCCCACCAGTAATTATGGATTGTATCATCCTCCCATTCCGGGAATTCCATTCCTAATTTATTGTCCAGGAATTTCGATTTTCCACAATAAAGAAATGAAACCACAGATTACAATAGAGTAGAGCCAGGTTACAGTTTCGTCAGTTCTTCAGGATGTGTATTACTCCCGCAAGCGAAAGGTTCTCCTTTGTCAGATACTTTTCGTTCTGTAACCTGAACCCCCTCATCAAACCGTACGTGCGATTTTCCCGCATACGGCTTCCCTACAGTCTTCATCGTCAGTGTTCACGGATGCCAGGTGGTTTGTAATGTACATGGATTGATAAGTCCATATTTACTTACCAATACCTCGAAGGCTCCACGGCGATAGAGCTTACATTTCCTCTGACTTTTCCTTCGATAATATCTATATAGTTTTGTTATTAAATAGTATCTC
>JAFGQK010000345.1 GCA_016935735.1 Spirochaetales bacterium
CAAATTATTTAATGGAAGAAAAGGGAAACCACCGATTACACAGAAATAGATAGAAAAATCTGTGTAATCGTGATATTATCTTGCCCAGGAATAGTAAGGATAACAAAGAAAAAGACCCACTAACTCATGCTATTGTTGGGGTAGCTATGGAAGTTCATAGTCCAATCTGTGAAATCGGTGTAATTTGTGGTTTCATCTCTTTATTGTGGAAAATCGAAATTCCTGGACAATAAAATATGAAAGAGACAGATTGGAGAGGTTACAAAATAAAAATGCCAGGAGAATAAAAAAAAAGTGTTTTTGTATTGCTATCTGTGATATAGATTTTTTTAAAAAAGTTAATGATACATACGGGCACAATTATGGGGACTATATAATAAAAATGTTTGGTAATCTGATAAAATCACATATTCGTAAAGTAGACTGAATTGCCCGTCGAGGTGGTGAAGAATTTATGATACTCTTTTTAAATACCGATCTTTGTGAAGGCAGGATTATTTCTGAAAAAATCAGGAGTATAATTGAACATACTGATTTTATTTATGAACAAAAAAAATAAGAATAACAATTACTATAGGTCTTGATGTGTATGAAAACTTTAATAAAGATATTTCTGAATGTATAAAAAATGCCGATATTGCCTTATAAAGGGAAAGAAATGGGGAGAAATCGTCTTGTAGTTTTTAAAGATTTATATGAAACAGACTGATATTATTTTGATTAATCCAAACAGATTATTCCCGCCCATCGCCCCGGCAGGACTTGATTTTCTGGAAGCATATCTTGTCAATAAGGGATTTCATGTGGAAATACTGGATCTGAATCCTTTTGAAAACTTTGGCCAGGTAGAGCAGGAAATCCGGAAATATTTTTCTGTATATGAGCCTGTCCTTATAGGGATCAGTATCCGTAATATTGATGATTCCTCGTTCTTTTCCTCCCGTTTTCTTTTATCCGATACAGAGAAAATCCTGCATATTGTACGTTCCTGTTCAAACGCCAAAGTGGTTCTCGGTGGAGTTGGTTTTTCAGTGATGCCAGAACCTGTCATGAAGTATCTTAGACCAGACTACGGAATCGCCGGTGATGGAGAAGAATCGCTT
The DNA here is from genome assembly GCA_016935735.1 of Spirochaetales bacterium. Taxonomy (GTDB): domain Bacteria; phylum Spirochaetota; class Spirochaetia; order SZUA-6; family JAFGRV01; genus JAFGRV01. The sequence goes on from JAFGQK010000345.1 coordinate 1,104, forward strand.
TTAGCACTTATCTCTGCACTAAAGACAGGCGATTCCATTAATGCAATTTCCGGTCTTCTTTACTGGCATGAGGATACGCTTATAATAAACAAACCGAAATTCGATGCTATTCCTGTAAAACCGGGAAAGGTGTTTAAACGGAATACCTGGTATTTTAAAGAAGGTGGCCAGATCGGGATTGAGACCAAACGGGGATGCGATGGCAGGTGTATTTATTGTGTTGATCCTGCTGCAAAAGGGAACCATATCCGTCTACGTGATCCGGAAGAAATTGCCAGGGAACTGGATGCTTTTATCGGGCAGGGGATTACCTGTTTTCATACCTGCGATTCCGAGTTTAACAGGCCTGCTGAACATGCTTTTGCAGTGTGCAATGCCCTGGCAAAGCAGGGTATATATCACACTGCCAGACTGTATGCATACTGTTCGCCTAAACCCTTTTCTTATGAACTCGCAACAGCAATGAAACAGGCAGGATTTACAGGAATTAACTTTGGTATAGATCATGTGAATGATTCTATTCTTTCAGCTCTTAAACGGGATCATACTGGTGCGGATGTCATTCATGCAACAAAGGCTGCAAAAGACGCAGGCTTAAGAGTGATGCATGATCTTTTACTAGGAAGTCCTTTTGAAACAGAGAAAACCTTAAAAGAAATAATTGATAAAGAAAAAATGAATGATGCTGATTGTATCGGGGTAAGTATCGGGATAAGGATTTATCCCGGGACCATGCTTTACAGGATGCTTTCTGTAGATGATGAAAAATTCCTGTCCGATAAACTGTCAGGACCACCCCTGAAACCGCTTTTTTACCTGAAACCGGAAAAAGAAAAGATAATTCCCCTTCTTTGCGATCTTATCGGAAATGACAGCCGTTTTTTCTTTCAACCCCTCGGGGAAAAATACAACTACAATTATGCAGATAACACAAGATTGCGTAAAGCGATCCGGGAAGGCGCCCGGGGCGCATTCTGGGATATATTGAATAAATTTGATAATTAAATTAAAGCTGTGCTGAAATACCGTTCTGCCCTGTCCGGCAGGATAGTAACGACATTCTTACCAGGGCCAAGGCGCGCGGAAAGCTGCAATGCAGACCACACGTTTGCCCCGGCAGAAGTGCCTACCAGGGTTCCTTCAAGTCTTGCAAGGTTCCGGGCTGTATTGATTGCATCATCATCCGTTACTTCTATAACTTCATCGATTAAAGATGTATCAAGGACATCCGGGACAAAACCATCGCCGATTCCCTGGATCTGGTGAAGACCTGGTTCATGGCCAAGAAGTGCCGAAGCATTTGCCGGTTCTACCGCAGCAATGTGAATGGCGGGATCTTTTTCCTTCAGAAACTTCCCAACCCCACCAAGGGTACCACCGCTTCCGACTCCGGCTACAAAAGCAACTATGTCTCCTTCCATTTGCCGCCAGATTTCTTCTGCCGTTGTAATGTAATGGATTTCCGGGTTATGAGGATTACAAAATTGATCGACAATAAAGATATTTTTATCTTTTGCTATCATTTCTTTCACTTTCTTTATGGATCCTGCAATACTTTCCTTTGCAGGGGTCAGTACAAGGTCACCTCCAAATGCCCTGATTATTTTTTTGCGTTCTTCACTCATGTCTTCGGGCATAACGATTACCACCCGGTATCCTTTATGGACCCCGACAAAAGTTACACCAATTCCCGTGTTCCCGGATGTTGCTTCCATTATGGTCATCCCTTTTTTAAGTTTCCCTTCCTGTTCTGCCTGTTCAATCAAATAAAGTGCAACCCGGTCTTTCACACTCCCTGCAGGATTCATAAACTCGGCCTTTGCATAGATCGGAACCCCGGAAAGGCGGGCGAGTTTTAGAAGAGGTGTGTTGCCAATTGTATTAAGTATGTTTGTGTAGAATTCCATATTATTTCCTTTTATAACTGAAAAAATAGATGCTGTAATCCCCTTTTGAGGGATCGTCTGTTTCCAGGATATATCCCGTTACTGAATATATACCACGGGATTTTTCAACAACTGCATTCCCATATGCAATATCCTCTCCCCCGAAGTGCTCCTCCCATGCAGACTCTCCCCTGCTGTTAAGTTTGATAAGAAATGCATTATCTCTTCCCGATTTCGTATTTTTTGTTGATCCGGTTACAATATAGCCCTTGTCCATTGTTTCCTTTATATTCTGTGCGCCACTGTGATCCTTACCAGCAAACGATTTTTCCCATTCAATATCACCCTTATCAGTAAGTTTCACCACATAAATATCGACTTTTTTTCCTGCTTCCGGCTGGGTCATTCCCGCCATAATATACCCGCCCCGGGAAACCGGAATTATGCAATTGGCCAGATCAAAATTGTCGCTGCCAATAAATTTTTCCCACTGGATATTCCCTTCCTGATCGAGCTTTAAAACATAACAATCTGTCTTTTCTCCGCCGGACCCGCAGACGATATACCCCCGGTCCTTTGTCTTCTCTACATGAGCAGCATAATCCTTTTTTGCTCCGCCAAATGTCTTTTCCCATTCAAGACTTCCGTTCGTATCCAGCTTGAGAATATAGATGTCCCCGCTCCCGGCGCCTTTCGAATAGGTCATGCCGGCAGTCAGGTACCCATTATCCGTTGTCTGGATCACACAATTTGCCTCGTCCTCCTGTTCCCCGCCATATACCTTTTCCCATTCCAGGTTTCCTCCCGCGTCCACTTTAATGATATATACATCCCTTTTCCCGGATCCGTAGGATTCCGTTTTTCCGGCAGCGACATACCCCCCATCTTTGGTTTTTGCCAGTGTGTATACCTGGTCATTTTCCGGACCACCATAAGTTTTGTCCCATTCAATCTCACCCGCCGCATTACATTTTATTAAATATGCATCTCCCTTACCTTCGCCTTTTGAATAGGTATAACCGGCGATGAGAAAACCCCCATCAGTTGTAACAAGAAGATCATTTGAACTGTCAATATCAGGACCACCGATTCTGTTCTCGAATACGATTACCGGTTCTTTCTTCATACATCCTGCCAGGAGAATTATACCTATACTAAGGCTTATGATTATAATATATTGTATGGTTTTCATAGGAGGAAAGAATATCGTATCTGCTTTTAAAAGTCAATAAAACCTTGTGTTCTATGTGTTCTATATATATTTGAAATGAGTGATACCGGACACCCCTTCTAATTTTTTTTTCGCTGACACACCTTCTCTATCTCCTCCACATTTATACTCACTGCACCCTGGTCTTCCTCGACTTTACCGGAAATAAGGTATACCCCTGCTCCATCCAGCAGGGCATAGTATTTATTAAAGAATTTTGGGAAAAAGACCGTTTCATAGATAGAATAAGGGTCTTCAAAGCTGACAAAAATCATCATTTCATGATCTTTTGTAACCACTTCCTTGCCTGTCACAAGAAGCCCTGCAATGCGAACTCTCCTGTTCACAAATTCCGGTATTTCCCTGGATGTAATAAGAGGGAAAGTTGGATTTTTTTGCTGCATCCGTATGATTCGTTTCGTGAATATGGTAAGGGGATGCCTGGAAACGATAATCCCCAGTGTTGCGGCTTCGTCCCGGATTTTTACATTAAGCGGATAATCGGTGATAAAGGAAGGGACCGGGGGCAGGAGAAAAAGTTCATTAGCCTCTTTCAGATGAAAATAGAGCCAGAACAGGGCTGGCCGGGGAAATCCATCGGAAAGTGAATCCAGGGCCCCCGAGCGGATAAGGATCCGCATCTCGGCAAGACCCGGTCTCATTCTTATAAGAAAATCCCGGAGATCTGAAAAAGATTTTTCCTTTCTTGTGTTGATTATTTGTTTTGTGAAATTCATGCTTAATTCTCCCAATTGATGCAGCCCCATCCGGAGGAAGGATTTCCATTTTACGCCCCGGCTCCATTCTTTGGGATTACATTCCATTGGAGAAAATCCCGAAAAGTGCCCAACATAGTTGATCCCCAATTGTTGGTGGTCTTCAATTGAGTACATATACTCACTTCTTGTGACATCCGGCCCAAGGACAGGATACCCCATCCGTTTGAGTTCATTCAGATAGGTTTGCCGTGTATAAAATCCACCCCCGTTATTCACTACAGAAACCATGAACTCAAGAGGATAATAGGCTTTAAGATAGGCGAGTTTGTATGAAACAAGGGCATAGGAAGCGCTGTGAGCCTTGCAGAATGAATATCCCTTAAATGAGAGGATCATATTCCATATCTCGCAGAGTACATTATCCGGCACCCCTTTTGAGCGTCCCCCTGAAAAAAATTGTTCCTTATAATCCATGATGTGGTGCTCCCTGTCCTTCCTGGAAATTATTTTACGAAAAAGGTCTGCCTCTTCTATGGAAAAACCGGCCAGGTCAATGGCAACCCTGGATACATCCTCCTGGTAGACCATAATCCCAAAGGTTTCTTTTAAGGTTTCTGCAATAAGGGGGTGAAGAGGGGTATAGGTTTTTTTGTGCAGGCGTTTTACGAACTCCCGGATATATTTGTTTGCCGCGGGCCGGATAATGGAACTTGCAATCACAAGATATTCAAAATCGCCGGTTTTCATTTTTTTCAGGAGTTGCCGTGTTGCCGGTGATTCGATATAAAAAATACCCACGGTTTGCCCCCTGCGGATAAGATCGTTTGCTTTTTTATCTTTTAAAGGATTAAAGGTTTCCCACTGTATGGTTTTTCCATGCCTTTTTTTTACCAGGGAAAGGGTATCGCGGAGTACGGATAAAGACCGGTTTCCCAGGAGATCGATCTTTACAAGCCCGGCATCCTCTGCCCCGTCCTTTTCCCAGGCAATTACCGGGTATCCTGCCAGGGAAACCTGGATATGTGTATAATTTGCAATAGGCCCGGGGGTAATCACCACCCCCCCGCAATGAAGACCAATATAATGGGGAAATCCATAGATCCGGTCAGAAAACTCTCGTATATATCCTGGAATTTCATATTTTCTGCCAAGTCTCCACAAACGGTTGAGCCTTTTTATCTCTCCCCCGGGTATTCCGAGTGCTTTTGCCGGTTCACGTATACTTGATTGCATGCCAAAGGTAACATGATTTGCAACCATACCGGATTTTCCTTTATACTTACCGAATACATACCTGAGTATTTCATCCCGTTCGTCCCAGGGGAAATCCACATCAATATCCGGGGGGTCTTTCCGGCCTGGATTTAAAAACCGTTCAAAAAAAAGGTTATATTTTAAGGGATCGATGTGGGTAATACCGAGAAGATATGAAACGATGCTTGATGCCGAACTCCCCCTGCCGCAGGTTCTGGGACAGTGGGAGACAATATCGTGCACAACCAGAAAATAGCTTGAAAAATGCTTTGCCCTGATTATTGAAAGCTCATAATCAAGACGCCTGGATATATCCGGCCGGAACCTCCCATACCGGCGTACTACCCCTTTTTTACAGAGAGATTTAAGGTAAAAAAAAGCCTGATTTTCGGACAGGCTGTCAAACCCGGGGAATATATACTCCTTGCGGATGATTTCCCCGGCATGAGATTTTTCTATAAGTTCCCGGGCATTGGCAAGTGCGGCAGGAACAGCAGAAAAAAAACTTTCCATCTCTTCCATCCCAACAGCCTGGTGCCAGGACATTAGTTTCTCCTTTTCCGGGAAATTCCCGATTGTTGTGTTTAAATCTATTGCCCGGAGAAGGTGATACAGGGGGATATCCCTGTTATGAAGCACAACTGCGTCGTTTATGGCAATGACAGGAAACCCGTACTGATTTGCCCACCGGACATGCCGGATATAGCTTTTTCCCCAGGTAAGCTTGACAAACAGCCCGTTTTTAGTCCGCTCCATAAGATGTTTTAAAAGGGGAAAATTCTCAGAAACCAGGACAAGTCCATCCCATCCGTTTTCAAGAAGATCGGCAACTGGATTCCAGGATTTCCGGTGATAGTTTTTTTTATAAGGATTTTCATGGAGGAGCACCTCGCTTACTATCCTGGAAAGCCGGGAAAATCCTGACCGGTTGATAATATAAGCAGTGAAGAGCTCCTGCTCATCCATACAGATAACCACACCGGAAACCGGTTTTATACCTGACCGCTCTGCTGCCTTTATAAACCTGGGAAGTCCGTAAAAATTATTAATATCTGTGATACCCACAGCAGGGTATCCCCTGCTGCAGGCATACTCACAGATTTCCTCCGGGGAAAGACACCCCTTAAGAAGTGAAAAATATGAACGAAAATGAATCGGTGACCCGATAAAAGAAGGAACTTGTTTCATATACTTAACATTAGTATAGTATTTTTTAATATAATTGTCAAGGCCTTTTATAAAATAAAGAAAATTCCCTTTATGATTTCCTGTTTCTTTTTGTTGAAAATTACTTATTGAATGCTTATATTTTAAAAGGAGTTAATGAACGGGAGTTTTTTGCAACGTTTTATATATAAGGAAAGGAAAAGGTATGGACTGGGATGGACTTGATTTAAGGGAATTCGAGCGGATAGAAGGACATTTTATTCCTGAATGTTTTAAGAATTTTATTATTGAACAGGGAACAGGGAATAAAATAAAAGCAGAAACAACAGATTTCACTATAAAAGGAATACGTCTGCTTATACCGATACCGCTGGAAAATATACAGGCAGGGGATGGACTGATTATATATCCCCTGGATGAAAGCTTTAAACTAATAGGGGAAATTATCTATATTATTTCGCTGGATGATGATACCCTCTATGCAGGAATCCGTTTTTTAAGGACAAAATCCCTGGATAATTATATAAGAATCATTGAAGAGACGGATTTAAAACCACAACGATCTGTCCGCTTCTAAGCGCATTTCTTATTTTTCTCCCCATATTTTACTATTATTTATATAAGACTGCTTGAAGAAATAGATTAATCCCTGTAATATAAGGTTGAAAAATCCAGATCCGGGTATAAATTTAAATGTAACCTGCAGTTGGTAAAGATTGTTTGTTAAAGTGTTAAATTATGCAGAATACCTGGTTTTTATTGAAATCAGCAGTTCTCATGTTATTATTCAGAGTTATACATTTTTATGAAGGAGAATATGGTGAAAAATAAATATATAGTTTTTCTTGTACTTGCTTTCATTGCCATGACGGGAATAGCAGGTTATGGTGATGAAGAATCAGTCATAGCTTTGCCAGGACATGAGCTTGGGGATCAGGTATTTTCTTTACGGGCAGGAGTAATATTACCGCTTTTTTTTCATGATTTTGAAGAATACAAAGTATATTCTGCCAATTCCACTATCGGGGCCACAGGAGCTATTCAATGGAATTTTTACCTGACAAGTTATTTGCGTCTGGGTCTTGATATTGGTCTTGCTTTTAACCTGGATGTAAATGCAAATTTATACAATATGATTCCCATTACAGCCAAAGTAACCTATGTTATTTCTGTTTCACGTTTTGAGTTTCCTATCTCGCTTTCTACAGGCTTGAATGTTTTGAATTACCAGGATATCTATGATCTAAGCTTTATTATTCGTCCAGGTGTTGCCGGATACTGGCGGTTTAATGCAAATCTCTCGTTTGGAGTGGAAATCGCTTATTGGTGGCTCGTGGAATTTCCGGCAGGGGATAATCCGGCGGTTGCAGGTAATTTCCTGGATATCTCACCATCACTATTTTATCATTTTTAAAGAGGAATAAAAAATGGCAGGAAAAAATTATTATAAGATTATTCGAATATTGATATTAATATGTATTCTTTTCTCTTTACTTTCATGTGGGGATGAAAGATCTATCTTCTGGACAATTATAAAAGCCCGGAAAGAAAAGGATAACAGCCTTGATAATACCCTCTCCATCGTAGCTATGACAGAGGACGGAACCAATTATTATATTTCTGCAGGTGGTTCAATATGGTGGCAGGAGATGTCCCTGGAAGATGATCAATGGAAAAAAGTGAAATTCCCCGGCAAAGGAGTATTATGTACCGCACTTGCCTCTTTCGGATCATCACTTTATGCCGGGTTTATCCTGGATAATGGAGATGAAAGGCTGTTTACCACAACAAATCCAACTGCAAAGTCCCCGGATTGGACAAATGTGACAGATACATTAGTTACAGATAAACAGATTATCAAGCTTATGCAGGCAAACTCCCTGCTTTTTATATCTGTGCAGGAACAGGATTCCAACTATTCTCTTTATTATTATAATGGTGCGGATTTTTTCTCTATCCATGATAATGTAACAGACAAATCAAAACCTATCCTGGATATTGGCTGGAATGGATCAGTTTACTGGACAATCTCCGGGTCGAAAATTTATGAACTCAATGCATCCCTGGACAGTGCAGTGGAGATTGATTCCATAGATTCAGATGGAGATTTTACCAGCGTTCTCTATCAGGATTCTTCCGGAGATTACTATGTTTCCTCGGAAAAAGGTAATATTTATATTTATGATGGAAGTGAATGGCATTATTTGGGTAAGGATGATCTGGTGGAAATCGGGGGAAAGGTTGTTGCATTTACCGATTTAGCAGAGGTAAATGGCAACATTTTAATTGGTACACAGGGTTATGGTTTCTTCGAAACAAGAAGCGGTTCTCTTGATGATCTGGACAGGGCAGGGGAAAAAGATGATATGGATTCTATTTTAAGCAGCGATCTTTATACCAGTCATGTTTTATCATTGTATGAAACAGCTACAAATCGTGTGTTTTTCTGCACAGGCGGTAATGGTCTTTATCATAATACATACAATGGGGAAAAATGGGCAAAGGATTGGATACATGAATAATAAAGGAGTATAGTGTGGCAGTAAATTATGTTAAAAAAATCGACGGGAAAGTAAAGATAAATAATGTCATCATCAGTGTTGCAGATAAAAGGGGACTGGATTTCTTTGTTCCAGAGTTAGTTGCAATAAATCCGGGTATAATGATTTATTCTACTGGTGGAACCTATAAGGAAATACAAGAAATTCTAAAGGACAAAGCAAAAAATAACCTGATGGAGGTATCAGCATATACCGGTCAACCGGAAATGCAGGGAGGACTTGTAAAAACACTTGATTTTAAGATATATCTTGGTCTTTTAAGTGAAACGTATAATCAAGCGCACAAAAAGGATCTTAACAGGACAAATGCAGTACCGATTGATATGATGGTGAGTAATCTCTATCCTTTTACAGAAACTATTGCAAAACCCGATGCAACACCGGAGAATGCCAGGGCAAATGTGGATATTGGCGGCCCCTGTATGGTCCGGGCATCGGCAAAAAACTTTTTAAGAGTTACCTCTGTTACAGAACCAGGGGATTATGAAAAAATAATCACTGAACTTAAAAAAGAAGGGGGATACCTTACTCTTAAAACAAGGTATATGCTTGCAGCAAAAGCTTTTTCTCATACTGCCCGGTATGATAAAGCAATATCAGATTATTTTCACCGTATTTCATTTAAGGAAGTTGAAGACTGTTATACTATTGTCGAATAAACCCGGAAACCTGGAATAATAAATATTATAAGACTGGCAAACCGAAAAGGAGTATTCATGGTAACAAAAGATTTTAAATCAGCATACAAAACGATAATGGATGATCATTTTCCTGGTAAAATGAAAATAAGTTTTTATGATGATAAGGGAGAGCAGACACTTTTTTATGAAAAAGTAAGCTGGCAGATTGGAGATATTATGAAAGGTCTCCGGTATGGGGAGAATCCCGGACAGGAATCAGCACTCTATAAGCTTATAAATGGGAACCTGCACCTGGGTGATGTTTCCTGTATCCAGCCCGGACAATACCTTGCATCAGATATTGAATTGCTTCAATCCGGGAAACACCCGGGAAAAACAAATATTACCGATGCGGATAATGCCATTAATATTTTAAGGTATTTTACCGACACCCCAACAACAGTTATTGTAAAACATAATAATCCATGCGGTGTAGCAAAAGGAAAAAACCCGGCTGAATCATACTACAGGGCAAATATGGCAGACAGGGTCGCAGCATTCGGCGGGGCAATCGCTTTGAACAGGGCAGTAGACAGGGAAACAGCAGAACTGGTGCTGGAAAATTACTCCGAGGTCATTATTGCACCGGATTTTGAAGCGGGTGTCCTCGACATGCTCAAAAAAAAGAAAAACCTGCGGGTTATGAAGATCGGGAATATGAAAAGGTTAAAAGAATTTATCGGGAAACAGGTTGTCGATTTTAAGTCGCTTGTTGATGGAGGAATTATTGTCCAGTGGTCATATGTTCCTGTTACAAAAACCAAATTGGACCTTCTTCCTGCGCAGACAACATATAAAGATAAAGAATATAAAATTAACCGTCTTCCAACAGAAGCAGAATATGAAGACCTTCTTTTCGGGTGGTTTGTTGAATCAGGGGTCACCAGTAATTCGGTCATCTATGTAAAAGATGGAGCGACTGTCGGGATCGGAACAGGAGAACAGGACCGTGTCGGTGTTGCAGAGATTGCCCGGGATAAAGCTTACCGGAAACTTGCAGACAGGATATGCTGGGGAAAATATAAAATTCCGTATAATGTTCTTACTGACAGAATCAAAAAAGAAGAAATAGATGAAGAGGTAAATATTAAAAAGGGAGGACTTATCGGATGCTGTATGGTATCAGATGCCTTTTTCCCTTTCAGGGATGGTGTCGAAGTGGGGATAAGGGAAGGAATTACAGCTATTGTACAACCGGGAGGCTCTGAACGGGATTTTGAAAGTATTGAAGCATGCAATGAAGCGAATGTTACCATGGTATATACAGGACAACGGAGTTTTAAACATTAAAGGGTATTTTTATTTATCTTATTTTCCGCTAATGACTTCACGTACCGTCTTGTTCAGATCGACCAGGTCATATGGTTTTTTTATAACACCTTTAAAGCCGTATTTTGTATAATTAAAAAAGATCGGATCATTCGAATATCCGCTTGACACAATCGCTTTTACATTGGAATCGAACTCTTTTAACTTCACAATCGTTTCCTTTGCCCCCTTGCCATACTCCACTGTCAGATCCAGGAGAACACAGTTAAAGGGATTTTCCGAGTTATATGCCCTGGTATAAATGTCTATTGCTTCATCGCCATGCCGTGCAAATTCCACCTCATATCCGAAATGATTTAAAATTTTTCCTGCTATTATCCTTACTAATTCCTGATCATCCATAACCAGTATTCTTCGTTTTCCCTTGTATACGTTAGCAGGTACTTTCCGGGGCTTTTCTTTTACAATTATAAGGGCAGGGAGAAAAATATAAAAATTTGTTCCTTCTTCTGCCACAGATTCTGCTGTAATATAACCATTATGCTTTTTAATAATTGAATATGCTATGGCAAGCTCAATACCACCAGGTTCTTTTTCAACAGAAAAATAAGGGTCAAACAGGCCATCCAGTTGATCCTTTGGGATCGATTTTTCATATTCCTTTATGGTGATATTTATATATCTTCCCGGATCAATAGGTAAAATTCCCTGGCTTTTTAATTCCATATTTTTTGCAATGACGGCAATCCTGCCATTTTCTTCAATCATGTTAAATGTTTTTTTTATTACATTGAAAAAAACCTGCGATAACTGGCTTTCATCCGCATCTACCTGCCAGAGATCTTCCGGCAGGATAAGTTCATATCGTTTCACCTGTGAACGTGTCACGGTATTTACAACATCTTTTAAGAGTTTTGCAATATTTACCGGATGTCTGATCATTTCTTCTTCCCGGGAGAAATGAAGTAATTGACTGGCCAGATTCTTTGCTTTTTTTGCAGCGACTTCCGCTTCCTCAATATCTTCTGTGCATGTCTTATCCAGTGATCCTGTTTTTTTCATCAATTCAATATTTCCGATAATAACAGTAAGGAGATTGTTAAATTCATGTCCTATACTTCCTGCAATATGTGAAAGAGATGCCAGTTTCTGTGCTTTTATAAGTTCATCCTGAATTTTTTTCTTTTCTGTGTTGTCCCGCAGAATAATTGCTGATCCTATAATCCTTCCCGTATCATTTTTAATCGGGGATATATCACTGGCTATGCTGATTTTACGGTTTTGCTTTGTGATTAAATGATGATTTTCAATTGTCATCTTTTTTCCCCGGGCAAGCACCTGTATTACAGGATTTTCTGTCTGATGCCCGGTTTTTTCATCAATTATCCTGTACAATTTATCAATATGTTTTCCCAACGCTTCTTCCTGTCCCCAGCCGGTAATAACCTCTGCAATAGGATTTATAAAGGTAACCCTTGCATTTACATCTGTAGTAATCACTGCATCACTGATACTTTTTAAGGTAGTCGATAAGAATTCCTCTCTTTTTTTTAAATATCCTTCCATTTTTTGTTTATAGAGGGCCATTTCTATTACAGAATGTAACTCTTCTTTTTTATATGGTTTTATGATATATCCGCTTGGTTCAGTCCGCTTTGCACGCTGAAGTGTATGCTCATCTGCGTATGCAGTAAGGTAAATAATTGGTATATCGAATTGATCTTTTATTATTGTTGCTGCTTCTATGCCATCCAGTGTTCCTTTTAATTTAATATCCATAAGGATAAGATCTGGCCTGTGTTTTTCAGCTAATTGAATTGCTTCTTTTCCGGAATCGGTGATTTCCTCTACTAAATATCCAAGCTTATACAGGGAATCCTGAAGATCTCTGGCAACAATGTTGGTATCTTCTACAACCATTATCTTTATTTTCCCGCCCATGATCTCTTTCCTCTCTATAACACAATAATTTTATTTCTGATCCCCTTATATTGTTGTAAAATCCCATATACCAAAATCCTTTTTAATAGTACTTATTGTATACTACTCTTAGTGTAATTCAAAGAGTTATAAAAGTCAAAAATTTTATTTTACCGTTTTTACCGTGAGGTGAAAAACATAAACCGATGAGTATTTTTTTATTCCGAATGATAATCTATTAATGTTGTTACCTTATAACCTTTCAAGACCGTATCGTAGTGAAGAAAAGGAAGGCCAATAACACCAAAAATCTCTTTTACCCGGGCTTCCCCTTTTGAAAGCAGATTTATTGCACCTTTTAATGTGCCTCCTGTTGCTATAAGGTCATCAATAAGGAGAAATGTCATACCTTTCTTAATATCTTCCTTATGAACTTCTATTGTATCAACACCATATTCCAGAGAAATATCCTCGGAATATGTATCCCCGGGAAGCTTTCCTTTTTTACGTATAATAACCAGGGGTAATTTCAAAGCAATTGCAAGAGGACTGGCAAAAAGAAATCCCCGGGATTCTATTGCTGCAATAGAATCTATTCCCGAATTTTTATAGTAAGAAATCATTTTATCAATACAATAGCGAAAAGCCTCCGGATTCACCAGGATACTTGTAATATCATAGAAGAGAATACCGGGCCTCGGAAAATCAGGAATTTTTCTGATAGCAAGATCAAGATTATAGTTATTTTGCATCTATGTTCCTTCCTTGTGATATACTATTAATTTTTTTACCCATATTGATATTTCAGATGAGTTATTCTGTCCATCCTTTATTAAAAGATTATCTTTATATATTGTAATATCCGAATCCAGGAGAGCTTCTTTAAACGATGTAATTGTCGCATCAAGTCCAAAGGAAAAAAAACCCGCAATCCTGCCCGCAAGATTGATTCCATGGAGTGCCCGGATAATTTCCTTAAAATCGGAATGAACAGGTTTTTTCCCTTCTGTTTTTGAGCCCAGTATGACAATGTCAGATGCTGCAATATCCGGGATAAGCGCATTTTTAGCAGCTTTTACCGCTGTTTCACATTTTTCATTGTTAAAAGCAGCTTTAATATTTTTTGCAGTTTCTAAAATAGTTTCTTCATCTGGGGCATAGAGAATAATAACCCTGAACATCGATATAATATTCCCCTTGTCTATGTTTATAAACCCGTACTTAACATAGGGTTTGTAAAATTAGAAATACCAGTAAATCAATGTATTGCCAGTATTTTAACGGATAATATCATTATTTGCCTATTTTGTCAATTATTGTAAGAAAGATTAATTCTGAAATTATGAAAAATTCATTACAGGTGGCAAGAACTGGCTTTATAACTTTTTAATTTGTTGAGGTTCCTGTAAAAATACTATATGTACTGCAAGAACCAACCCTGACAACAGTGGAGTATTTTTATTTTCTTTTAGTATAAGAACATAGCTCCGCAAATTATTCAATGGAAGAAAAGGGAAACCACCGATTACACAGAAATAGATAGAAAAATCGGTGTAATCGGTGGTTTCATCTCTTTATTGTGGAAAA
>JAFGQK010000044.1 GCA_016935735.1 Spirochaetales bacterium
AATCAAAGTCAATTGAATAAATAAATTTCTAAGATGCCTTCCTAAAATAAGGAGGTACTGAATGGCTACAACTGCAAAGCCCGGTGAAAAACCACCGAAACCGGGTGAATATAAACCAATTGGTCCAAGAGGTGGAAATGTAAGTGTACCAACCATTACTATTGAAGGCCCTGAAGGTCATATGCCACCAACACCAGATAATGGTCAGCAGTGGCAGTGGATTTCAAAACCGAAGAAATAGTTAATAAAATAAGACCTAGTGGCTTTTTACCACTAGGTCAAAATTAGTAAATTTTACTGAAATTTCACTGTTTTTCGTCAAACAATTAACGGAATTTGTAAATTAAAAACAATCGTACCCTGGTTCGATTCCCGCCGCCTTCATTTGGGAGAAGAATTGAACCACGGAGTAGACTGGGCTGTGGGCGGCCCTGTCTACGGGGCACGGAGAAGCAGGGCGTTCAGGAACGCCGGGCTTCGGGGCACGGGGGGAAGAATTCTTGCCGTCTTAACTCTATCTCTTGATTATGTAAAACTTAGATTTAATGCCCTCGCAAAAAAATAGAATTTAAAGTAAAACAGCTTGAAAAAAAGTAATTTTCTCTATTATCATTTACTGAGATTGACTGAACAGAAAGTTGATGAGTGGGTAAAACAGGGAAAAGCTGGAGAGAAATAGGAAAATGTATAATCAGAATCCGGAACAAAAAGCAAGAGACACGATTGATGAAATGCTACAGAATGCCGGATGGATTGTCCAATCCAAAGAAAAAATCAACTTTTCTGCCGGTACCGGACTTG
The DNA here is from genome assembly GCA_016935735.1 of Spirochaetales bacterium. GTDB lineage: Bacteria > Spirochaetota > Spirochaetia > SZUA-6 > JAFGRV01 > JAFGRV01. The sequence goes on from JAFGQK010000044.1 coordinate 802, forward strand.
CTGTTAAAGAATATTCAACCGGTATAGGTACAGCCGACTATGTCCTTTTTGTGGATAGAAAACCCTGCGGAATTATTGAAGCTAAAAGAGAAGAAGAAGGAGAAAGGTTAACAGTCCACGAAGACCAATCATCAGACTATGCGAAAAGCAAACTGAAGTATTTACATAATGATCCGCTTCCCTTTGTCTATGAAAGCACCGGCGTTATAACCCATTTTACCGATTACAGGGACCCGAAACCACGTGCCCGTGAGATGTTTTACTTTCACAGACCGGAAACCTTATCAACCTGGTTAAAAAACGATAAATCATTACGGGATAAATTACAGGATTTGCCGCTACTTAACGAAGAAGGCCTCCGGCCGGCACAGAAAAAAGCGATTAAAAACCTTGAAGACTCCTTTAAAAAGAATAAACCCAAAGCCCTGATACAAATGGCGACCGGTTCAGGAAAGACATTTACAGCCTGTACTTTTGTTTACCGGTTATTAAAGTTTGCAAAAGCAAAGCGAATCCTTTTTTTAGTCGATACCAAAAATCTGGGAGAACAGGCTGAACAGGAGTTTTTAAAATATCAGCCTAATGATGATAACAGGAAATTCATAGAACTATATAATGTACAACGTCTTGGTTCGAGTTATATAGCAACAGACAGCCATGTATGTATTTCTACAATCCAGAGGCTTTATTCAATTCTAAAAGGTGAAGAACTTGACGAGAACCTTGAAAAAGAAAATCCGAATGAAAGAAGCTGGGAGCCTAAAGAACCTGTACCTGTTGAATACAGCCCCAAAAACCCTGTTGAACAATTCGATTTTATCATCATTGATGAATGTCATAGATCAATTTATAACCTCTGGAAACAGGTGCTCGATTATTATGATGCCTTTCTCATAGGTTTAACGGCAACACCGGACAAAAGGACATTCGGATTTTTTAATGGAAATGTGGTGAGTGAATATTCCTACGAGGATTCAGTGGCAGACGGTGTGAATGTACCGTATGATATTTATACCATAGAGACGGTAATCAGCAAAAAGGGTTCCACAATAAAGGCTAAAGAATATGTGGATAAAAGAGAAAAGCTTTCCAGGAAAAAGCGCTGGGCACGGCTTGATGAGGATTACGTCTATACTCCCAACAAGCTCGACAGGGATGTGGTAAACCCGAGTCAGATACGAAATATCATCCGCGCTTTTAAGGATGCACTCCCCCATATTTTCCCGGACCGGTTTGATGAAAATGGTGAGTTTGAAGTTCCAAAGACTTTGATATTCGCGAAAACAGACAGCCATGCGGATGATATTATTGGAATAGTACGAGAAGAATTTGATGAAGGAAATGACTTCTGCAAAAAAGTAACCTATAAAATTGAGGAAGACCCGAAATCAGTTATAAATCGGTTTCGCAATTCCTGGGCTCCGCGGATTGCAGTAACCGTCGATATGATTGCAACCGGGACAGACGTGAAACCCCTGGAAATCCTTCTTTTTATGAGGGATGTAAAAAGCATCAATTACTTTGAACAGATGAAAGGCCGGGGAACAAGAACAATCAATTTTGAAGACTTGAAGCGTGTGACAAGAACCGCTCAATACACAAAAACCCACTTTGTTATTGTTGATGCTGTGGGTGCAACAAAATCCAAAAAGACAGATTCCCGTCCTTTAGAAAGAAAAAGGGGCGTTTCCTTAAAAGACCTTCTCTATGCAATTACCATGGGTGCCCGTGATGAAGACCTGTTTATATCACTTGCAAACCGATTGATTCGTCTTGATAAACAGATTACGGATGATGAGAAAAAAAAGATACGGGAGTTATCCGGGGGGAAGAACCTGAATGCGATTGTAAAAGATTTATTGGGAGCCTATGATCCCGATATAATAGAATCCAGGCAAAATGAACTGATCAAACAAATTCCTGAATATGAAATCACATCTGAAAAAATAAAGGAATGTAAAACAAAAGCTATGGAGGATTTAGCTGTTAATGCTTCTTCCAGTTTTAATGGCGGGATAAATGAATACATAGAGAATGTAAGGAAAATCCATGAACAGATTATTGACAATATCAATATCGACAAAGTAACAAAGTCGGAATGGGATTCATTTACCGAAGAAAAAGCCCGGAAGATCATCCGGGACTTTACGGCCTATATTGAAGAAAACAAAGATGAGATTATTGCATTAAGTATCTTTTATGACCAGCCTTTCAGGCGAAAGGAACTGACCTTTCACATGGTGAAAGACCTGCTTGATAAAATTAAACTCGAGAAACCTTTACTGGCCCCCCACTATGTGTGGGATGCGTACTTGCGGATTGAAAATGTAAAAGAAAACAGTCCTGAAAACGAACTGATTGCCCTTGTCTCTTTAATACGCCGGGTTATTGAAATAGATACGGAACTGACCCCCTATAACAAGGTTGTAGATAAAAACTTTCAGGAATGGGTATTTAAAAAACATTCAGGTGCTTCCACCAAGTTTACGGACGAACAGATGAATTGGCTCCGCATGATAAAAGAGCATATTGCTGCCAGCTTTCATGTGGATGTTGATGACCTTGATTATACACCCTTTGATTCAAAAGGAGGCAGGGGAAAGATGTACCAGCTCTTTGGTGACGAAATGAACAGGATTATTGATGAATTGAATGAGGTGTTGGTGGCGTAGATGACAAACATAGTAGAAAATATAGAAAACGCCATTCTCTTTGTACAGCGTCATACGAACCTTGAATATAAAATCGAACACCTGCAAAGGGAAGAAATACCTGAAATACCGGAAGTTGCTTTGCGTGAATCAATCATCAATGCGGTCTGCCACCGTGATTATTTTCAAAAAGGTTCAACCGTTATGGTGGAGATTTTTGATGACCGGGTTGAAATATCCAATCCCGGCGGCATTCCGTCTGAGCTTGATCCTGCGGATTTTGGTAAAAAGAGCGTTTGCAGAAATCCGGTTATAGCGTCATTATTACACCGGATAGATTATATTGAACGTATCGGTACCGGAATTAACAGGATTAAAAATGCCGTTAAGGAACATGGCAAATGTACTGTTGATTTCAGGATTACAGGTTTCTTTGCTGTTGTTTATAAAAGAAAGAAAACTACCCGGAAAAATGATGGATTAAATGATGATACTACCCAGATAACTACCCAGATAACTACCCAGAAAACTACCCGGAAACTGACAGAGAACCAGAAGAAAATATTGGCTTTTTTAGAAAAGAATCCGTCCGCTGGTAGAGAAAAAATAGCAGAACAGATAGAGGGCATTACGGCAGATGGTGTTAAGTACAACCTTAAACAGCTTCAGGAATATGGTTTACTAAAACGGATTGGCAGCGCAAAAGGCGGATATTGGGAAGTGGTGAAGTAGATGAGGGAAGATTGGTGTGAATGCAAATTATTTGATATTGGTACTATTTTCTCAGGAGGTACGCCAAAAACATCTATTAAAGAATATTGGGGTAATGAAATCGCATGGATCACACCTGCTGACTTATCAAATTATTCAAGTAAATTAATAGAAAAAGGAAGAAAAAGTATTACTAAACTTGGTTTGATAAAGTCTTCAGCAAAATTGATGCCAAAAGGAAGTATTCTATTTTCTTCTCGTGCTCCAATTGGTTACACTGTTATAGCTAAGAATGAGTTATGTACAAATCAAGGTTTTAAAAGTATATTTCCTCATGAACATATCTTATCAGATTTTATTTATTATTATTTAAAAGCAAGTAAAAATCTTGCAACAAAAAATGCAAGTGGAACAACATTTCCTGAAATATCTGCTACTAAATTTGGGGAATTACCTTTTCCCCTCGCCCCCCTCCCGGAACAACGGGCTATTGTTGCAAAAATAGAACAGCTTTTCAGCGAACTGGATAACGGAATAGCCAACCTTAAAGCGGTAAAGGAAAAGCTGGAAATATACCGCCAGGCTGTTTTAAAGAAAGCGTTTGAAGGGGAATTGACTGATATAGATAAAATAACATGGTTATCTTTAAGTGAAGTATGTCATAATGTCGAATATGGAACATCTGCAAAATCCAAAAAAGCAGGTAAAATACCAGTATTACGAATGGGAAATATTCAAAATGGAAGATTCGACTGGACTGATTTAGTATATACATCTGATCCTATAGAAATTGAAAAATATAAATTAGAAAAAGAAGATGTTTTATTTAATCGAACTAATAGTCCAGAATTAGTTGGGAAAACAGCGATATATAAAGGGGAACACCCAGCTATTTTTGCAGGATACCTAATAAGAGTTAATTACAAAAAAGATGAAGTTAACGGTGATTACCTTAATTATTTTTTAAATTGTCATATTGCAAAAAAATATGGTAATGAAGTTAAGAGTTTTGGTGTTAATCAATCAAATATCAATGGTACAAAATTAAAACAATATCCTTTTCCGTATACTTCGATAAAGAACCAGAAAGCTATCATCCAGGAAATAGAATCCCGCCTATCTGTCTGTGACAAAATCCGGCAAACAGTAGATGAAGCCTTATCAAAATCAGAAGCCCTCCGACAAAGCATCCTGAAAAAAGCCTTTGAAGGAAAGCTTTTGAGCAAGCAGGAATTAAAAGCGTGCAAAGCTGAACCGGATTGGGAGCCGGCAGAAAAGCTGTTGGAGAGAATAAAACTTGAGAAAACAGGAACAAAGAAATGAGTAATGAAACCAGTATAATTTCAAAGGTATGGAGCCTTGCGAATGTACTCCGGGACGATGGTGTCGGATACGGCGATTACCTTGAACAGATTACTTACCTGCTTTTCCTTAAAATGGCAGAGGAAATGAGCAAGCCGCCTTATTCCAAAAAGATACATTTTCCACGGTTAAAAGATGTTGATGGAAAAGAAATTAAAAATGGCGAAATCTGTAATTGGGAAAACCTGAGTTCTAAAAATGGCGCAGAACTTGAAGCCTTTTACAGCCAATTGCTTAGAACCTTATCCACTGAAAAAGGTATTTTAGGCCAGATATTTACAAAATCACAAAACAAAATACAGGATCCGGCAAAACTCTTAAAAGTCATCGACCTTATCAACAAAGAGCAATGGACTATGATGGGAGCAGACTTAAAAGGAAAGATTTATGAAGGATTGCTCGAAAAGAATGCGGAAGATACAAAAAGCGGCGCCGGACAGTATTTTACCCCAAGAGCATTGATAAAAGCGATGGTTGAATGTGTCCGTCCTGAACCGATGCATACCATTTGTGACCCGGCTTGCGGTACAGGCGGTTTCTTTTTAGCGTCATACGATTTTATAGTCAATAACAACAAGCTCAATAAAGAACAAAAGGAATTCTTGAAAAATAAAACCTTTTACGGAAATGAAATTGTAGCCAATACACGGCGTATGTGTTTGATGAATATGTTCCTGCATAATATTGGTGAAATTGACGGTGAATCGTTTATATCATCAGCAGACGCCCTTATTTCAGATGAAGGCAGCCGATATGATTATGTTTTAGCCAATCCGCCCTTTGGTAAAAAAAGCAGTATGACTTTTACGAATGAGGAAGGAGAACAGGAAAAAGAAGACCTTGTTTATAACCGTCAGGATTTCTGGGCTACCACGTCAAATAAACAGCTTAATTTTTTACAACACATTAGAACCCTGTTAAAAACAACCGGACAAGCAGCAGTCGTATTACCGGATAATGTGTTATTTGAAGGCGGTGCCGGTGAGACCGTGAGAAAAGAATTGCTGAAAACTACAGAACTTCATACAATTTTACGATTACCTACAGGAGTATTTTATAAGCAGGGTGTAAAAGCAAATGTTCTGTTTTTTGATAATAAACCCGCATCAAAGGAAGCCTGGACAAAAGAAATATGGTTTTACGATTACCGGACCAATATTCATCATACACTAAAAAAAGACCCTATGAAATTGGAAGATTTACAGGATTTTATTACATGTTATCATTCGGAAAACAGGTCTAAAAGAAAAGCAACATGGTCTGAAAAAAACCCGGGAGGAAGATGGCGGAAATATACTTATGAAGAAATACTGGAACGGGATAAAACCAGTCTGGATATTTTCTGGTTAAAGGATAAAAGCCTTGCTGATCTGGACAACCTGCCTGACCCTGATATTTTAGCGAATGAAATTATCGAGGACCTGGAAGCCGGGTTGGAGAATTTCAGGGAATTGATGGCTACGATAAATGGCGGGGAGAAAGGATAATTTGTCATTTGTCACGGTTCATAGTATTTATTATACATGGTAAATTTAAATTTTATGTTAAAAAAAACACAAAGTGACCAAAATTCAGATAATTTTAGTAATGATTCCGATTATGATCTTCTTAAGATTATGACATGGAAAGATACAGATGAAGAGTAATGGTATGGTATGTGCAGGCTTATCTGATTAATCTTATTATTCCGTGGAGGTAACACATTATCGACGTTATCAAAGAATACGCTTCACCAATAATAAACCGGTTATTTTTTATATGGGGAAGGGTATTGACATAGTTTTCGATTGCATCGATTTTTTTTTCACTCTCACCCTTTATGACGATATCATAACTCATTGTCCTTATTTTCCTCCATGCAAATCCAGGTTTCTTTATTTCATATATTCGATAAGATAAAAATAAATAATCAACTAATATTATTTTTTTGCAAGAGATCAAACAAAGGTTTTTTAATAATTTCCTCCCTGTTAGATATAGCTTCCAATTTTTCTGTTATAATATTTATATAACTATTATCCCAGTTATCCTTAAAATATTTTTCAAAAAATATTATATTTGAATGACTAATGTGTTCATAGTTGGCCATAACATAATTAACAACTATATTTTTATCTAATTGCTCTAATAGATACAAAACTTTCTGACAGATAATTTGATATTTAGCTGTTAATAATGTAACAGATAGTGCTTCTATTAAAATATCGCTCAGCTTATTATCCTTTTGAAAAATATACTCAATTATTTTTATTAATCTAAAAAGATCGTCGTATTCCAGATCGTAATGGATAAGCAGATCGGAAATCTTTTTCGAATAATCTGTCATTATATTATTAATTATATTTTGAGTGGCATTAAATTCTTTTATAAGATTAATATTTTTTTTCTTTTCCATATCCAATAAATTATTTATATTTTCTGCATATTCTTTAAAAGTATTTATTGTATCTACTTTTTCATTTATGGTTTTTTGCCTTAAAGATTCTTTTTCGAGTTCTATTTTTTTAATCTCGTTCTCGTACTTTTCAATTAAAATACTCTTGTATTTGTTAAATAATATTAAATAAACAGAGAAAATTCCAATTCCCAAAAATAAATTCAATATCTGGAGTATATTATTTTTTATGAATTCCAACATACTTATTACCTCTTGATAAAATAAATTATATACAGTCCGGGTTCACTCATTGTATGTTACAGGACATTAGAAAACCTCCCAATCTCCCGTCGGACATGCCCTGCTGTAGTATTCTGTACCCGGTATAAAATCCTTCAGCCATTTGTAATTCATTACTTCAATCTGCAAAACAGCCTGATACAGCCAGGTATTATTTGTTCCTTTATATAATGGTTTTATTTCAAGAACTTTTATATTATCAAAAAAGGGTTCGGGATCGCACTCTTCTTCTTCATGATAATTATAAGCAGCTTTATAAAATTCCGTAGATTCCCCATAATCACATAAAATCTGACCGGCGAATAATCCGGCTTCATGCTTCTTACTTTCCGGAATACGAAGATTCTCCAGGGGTTGAACCAGATTCTGATTACTATACTCCTGATCCTTTTCCGTAAGGATAAGATGCAGGGCTTCCATATCCGGGTGACATTCAGTTATAGTAAGTCGTATCTTTTTACCATCTATTTCAATAACCTGTACTTTCTGATATTCGCTTCCCATAGCTGAACTCTGACTCACCACCTTGAGTGGTACCTTGTAACTTACAAGTGGTGTTCAACTTATGTTGAACACCACTTGTAAATAAAACAAGGTGGTGGTTCCAAATATTATACATCATAGTATTATATCTTCTTTCAAATTACAATACTCTTTATGATTTATAATGCAGGGCTTATTCCCTGAAAACAGTAATTGACTAATTCTTTTTTACTGCCCGTTTCACCGCCAATACGATTAATAAAATCAGGAGGAATGAAATAATATAGGGAAAAGTAAAACCAATAATGGCATAAAAGGTAGTATGAGAAACCACCGGTACACGTGCATAAAAATTCTGTGATCCCTGTTCAAAAGAATTCTGTCCTGCCCAATGTCTGTAATAAGGATCAATGACAGCACTATGACCATCTCCTGCTATCCTGACCATGGTAAAACCATTTTCCACTGCCCTGTACCCACTGCCAAAGGTAATTAAAGGAGTAAAAAAAATCGCATCAAATGAAGGAACCAATAACAGATCGATCTTTTTTTCTGCAGCCTGACTGATATAATGTGGATGAAGCATATCTGCACAAATAACCTGGCCAATCCTGCCATAAGGTGTATCTATATAAGGAATATTCTCCGGACCGGCTTCAACCATTACATCTTCATATCCGGTAGCAGGAAAAGCTTTATTATATTCCCAGCCGACAGTACCCTCCGGGGTAAAGAGAATACTGACATTTTTCATTACCCTGTCATTTCTCTCATTTTGATTCAGCAATCTTGCATATGATACTAATAAATAGACATCCTTTTCGTCAGCCAGGTTTTTCATTTGCAGGAGATAGGAATCCGCAAAAGATGATTCCAGGGAAAGCGCATATTCCTGCAAGACAATGATTCTTGCACCGGTTTCTATTGCTTCAAGGGTCTTTTGACGTATTTCATCCAGATGTGATTGCGGACTGCTCATCAGTTCAGCAATTTCAGCGGGATGTAATGTAAATATTTCTGTCACATATAGACCTGAATCAGCCATACGTGTAAAAAAACCGTTTTCTAATGTAATTCCCGCTATAAGTACATTCTTTTCTGCCCTTTTGGGAAAAGCAAGTGCAATCCCGCCATAAATCAACATAACTGTCATTATGCCAATATAAATCAATACGGAGTAACCATTTTTTTTAATATTCCAGTTTTCTTCCCACAGGTAATTTATCATGGAAGCAAACCAGGCAACCAGAAAGCTCACACCGAAAAAACCAAAGAGTGAGGATGTCATAACCAATGGCGGGAGAACAAATTGGGATTCCCCAAAAGTATTAAGTGTTCCAAAGATCAGAGAATTCAATAATTCAACTGCCACTACTCCTGTGGGATATATGAGACTGGCTGCAAACTTCGGCAGGTATTTATTAAGGGCTTTATCCAAAATGAATGGAACCAGGAATGATAAAGGTAAAAACAACATGCCTGATCTGGCCTGCATCATAAGCATAAATGAAAAATCCGCCTTTATAGACGTTGTATCCATCATGGTCATCATAGGTAATATACCGGTAAAGACAGCTATCTGCAGAACTATATAACCTGAAATGACAGCAAGAATCCATTTACTGTTACGCATAAAACGAAGTAAGAAAACAGGAGCAATCCAGGCAGTAATCCAAACCGGATTATCAAATTTGAACAGAGAGAGTGAGAATGCTATAAATGCCACAACCAGGTAAAGTCCATTTCGTATCCATTCTTTCTTGTTCATTTCCAACCTCCCATCAATCCTAAAAATAATTATATACCAGGCCATAACTCACTCCTGCGGCCCTGGCAATATCACTCATCCTGGCAGCGGCAAGTCCGTTTTCGGCGAATATCCTGAGGGCTGCCATTAAAATCTTATCCTTTCTTTCTTGTTTTATACGTTCATTTTCTTCGGGGGTCCTGGGCATAAATCTCCCTTTTTTATTGACATATTTGTCAATAAAAATAGAGGGTTTTCATAATCATGTCAAGAAGCTTTACCAGGGGTGGAAGTTTACAATCGGGTTTTGGGAACACAGAAATATTTTAATTCATCATAGAAGTGTTTCCATGTATTCAGTGGCTTTATTTTTATGTCAAGCAGGTTTGCCTGTCTTCGAATTCCCCACCACCCTACCAGCTTATAAAATTCCTGCCCATACGATATTTCTGAAATTGATTACGGCCTTTATTTCCCAGCCCACATCTTCTGCAAGGGGGCAGAAATAAACAAAAACAACGTTTTCAACAGGATCCATATATAACCCGCAGAGTCCTGCCCCTTCATGACTGAAAGAACCCGGCGAGAGGAAGGTATTGTTGGAATAAACATTAAAACCGAGTCCGTATTCCATGTCCGTGCCCGCCGAGACCCAGGTGAAATTTTTCCCCCGGAATTGTTCCCGTACCATACTCTCAACAGCTTTCCGGGATAAAATTCTTTTTCCCCTGTAAGTACCCTTATTAATCAACATCTGCCCGATCTTCTGCATATCTTTCAGTGTTGAATACAGTCCACCCCCTCCCCCTGGTGCACTCCATGCCGGTCTTTTTTTTGAGAACTGAAACCAGTCGAATTCTCCTTTGTTTGCAAAACATATCCTTTCCTCTTTTTCAGCAGGAACATCAAAGTATGTATCTTCCATCCCAAGGGGCCGGACAATCTGTTCCATCACATACTGCTCAAAGGGGGTGTCTGCCATACGGCTTACTATTTCTGCAAGAATACAAAAACCGACAGAAGCATACCGCCATTCAGTGCCGGGTTTGTAATGGATATTATCCCTGAGTGCTTCCATAATCCAGTTTTCACTTTCAAACCACTCGTGTTTTCTCGGGTAAGGTTCGAACATACAACCCGGATCCGGCCGTATTCCCCCGGAATGTGTAAGCAGGTGGAAAATCGAAATGCCGCCGAACATGGGATTATCGAACTCATCAATTATTTCCCTTACCGGCTGATGCAGATAAATGAGCCCATCTTCTATCAATCTCACAATCGCTGCCGAAGTAAATATCTTGGTAACGGACGCGATCGACCTGATTGTATCCGGTTTATACCTGCTTTCTGCCTTATCAAATCGAAGCCTTCCCATGGACCTGCAGGCAAATATCCTGTCATTCCTTGATAAGAGATACGAAGCAGCGGTAATTTTCTTATCCGCAATTAACCGCTCCAGGTGCGTTTCTATTTTATCAAGATTCTCTCCGGCATACCCTGCTTCCTCCGGTGTGCAGGAGACAGGGGCTTTGAACACTTCCATTTTTTCCATTCCGATTTTTCTCTCCTTCTGCTGCTGTTCAAGAAAAAATTGTGCAAAGATATGAGTATAGTATGTAATGATGATGTACTGCAAGTCGTTTCTTGGATAACCAGGTAATACTCTTTATTTTACCAGCTGCGAGGCAATGATATTGGGGCCCAGCTGTTTTATTTTATTTACAAAATCTGTTACAATCCGTGCAAACCCCAGGTCGGCCCCGGCATAGCTGCACCGGTTGCAAAGAAAACCGATAATCTTTGGTTCAAATTCTTTTGCCATATTCTTTCCACCTTTTTATCGCTATAAATGGAGTTTAACTCTCTGATTTTATTTCATCAAGTACCAATTCCACTGCTTTCGGAATAGCGGCAACAACAGGAGTACTGAGTTTCTCCCCGAATTCACAGGGGATATGTTTCATCATTATTCCAATAATGACAATATCTCCGGGAACCCTGTCATCTCCTATTTTTTTCACCATTTCTATAGCTTCTATAAGTGATATACCATGCGGGTTGCATGAATGTATTGTTTTAAAGCCAGCAAGCGGGATCCGCCTCACGTCCCCTTCTTGTGCATCTTCGGATTTCACTGCATCGATGATAATTGCCCTGTCATAACCCAGGATAAGGTCCAGGAGGTTCATCCCGCCTGTTATTGCTTCTTCAACTTTTATATTCCGGCCATCAATATATTTCTTCACTTCTCTGGCAGCGTGTATTCCTGCTCCGTCATCACCAAGAATCGGATTCCCTACTCCCAGGATAATCGTTTTCATCAACATATTCCTTTAGAATACTCCTTTAGAGGTTTTGTCTAAGTGTTTTATATATTTTTTTGTTATGATCAAAAATAGTTACTTCCAGCGGCATTCTTTTTTAAAGATAATGGAATTTATAATCCTGTGCAAGTTCTGTTAAGGGAAAATCCATTTAAAATTATAAGACTGTCTTTAAACGCAGACTGGCAGTATAGAAAAAGATATTGCCTGTCTGTAAAACCATCTACAGGTTCCGGTAAATCTTCTCCACATATTCTGCAATAGCAAGACAACTGGTAAGACCGGGGGATTCAATCCCGATACAATTGATGAGCCCGGGAAGGCCTTTATCGTTTTCGCCGGTAATAATAAAATCGGCAAAATCCACCCCGGGTGCCTGGCGTTTTGCCCGTATACCGGCCATATCAGGGCTTAAATTCCCCGGCTTTATAAAGGGAAGAAAGGGTTTTACTGAATGATAAAAGCTATAAACATGTTTTTCATCAACATGATAGTCAATTGCATCAACATAAAACGCGTTTGGTCCCAGTTTCAGCTGCCCCTGGAGATCCAGGACTGTATGGATTCCCAGACTCGTTTTTCCCGGTGGAGGATAAACAAGATGATTCATATACCAGGGTGGAAAACCATTTATCTTAAAATACTCTCCCCTGGAAAAGTAAATCCTGTATTTTTCTTTATCAATATCGATTCCTGCCATCTGTGCAATAGTGTCTGATGCAAGACCTGCACTATTTATGACAACATCCGCCCTGATTTTACTTTTTTCCCCCTGCAGATCAACAACATCAACAAAAAAATCTATACCATTATACTCCACGCCTTTTACCTCACACCCGTAAACGCACATAACACCCTTATTCGATGCTGATGCTTCCAGTTTCTTCATAAGCCGGTGGCTGTCGAGAATTCCTGTTGATGGCGAATACAGGGCACAGGTTGCATTGGCATGAGGTTCCATGGTTTTTAACTGTTTTTCCGTTATAAGGGAAAGATCCTCCACACCATTTCCCCTACCTTTGTTAAACAGGCTGTCAAGCAGTATCTCATCATTATTATGAACAGCGACGATGAGTTTCCCGGTCTTTTTATACGGAATATTGTTAGTCTTGCAAAACTCATAAAGCAAATGCCATCCTGAAACACAGAGTTCTGCTTTAAGAGTCCCGGCAGGATAGTATATCCCGGCATGAATTACCTCGCTGTTCCGACTCGATGTTTCCTGTCCAAAATGCTTATGACGTTCCAGGAGCAGGATTTCCCGTTTTTCATTTCCAAGTTTGTGTGCAATTGCAAGCCCTACAACCCCGGCGCCGATGATAATGCAATCCACCTTTTCCATATATCATTTGTATATGGATTTTTACAGAATGTGAAGAGTGTATAAAGTGCTTTATTATGTTCTATATTACCAGGAGAATCTGCATAGTATCTTATCTTCTATTGGACATATCTTTACCAGGAAAATCTCATCTATTTCCCTTTATTTCATAAGATTTATTGAGTATATTTTTATATAGATGTGATTAAATATCGGTAAAAACATCGTTCATTCAGGTCTCCATCAGGTGTTTACCCTGTATGTGGTAAGTTTTTTCCTGGCAGGAAGTTGACCTAATATTGTTTTTAATATAGATTTTTAATATCAGGAAATGGATAACATTAATCTTCTTATAGTTGATGATGAGGAAGAATACCTTGATCTCATGTCTGAAATCCTTAAAAAAGAAGGATATACAATATTAACTGTAAAATCAGGTCCTGAAGCCCTTGAACTTCTGAAAAAAACAAGTATCCAGATTGTACTTATTGATATTCTTATGCCCACGATGCTGGGATTTACGGTTTGTCAAAAAATTAGGAAAATTTACAACACCCGCCCAATCCAGATTATTCTTGTATCGGGCCTTATTGACGATTTGTATCTGGAAGAGGCTCTTGAAGTCGGCGGTGATGATTTTATACACAAGCCGATTGTTCCCATTGAACTGCAGCGGCGGATGAAAGCAGCAGTTATTCGTTTGCGAAGCCAGATGAAAATTTATTCAGAAAGAGAGATTCTAAAAGAAACTGTTGCAGAAAAAGACAATCAACATAAAACCTTAAAAAAAGAATTTGAAACCATAAAAAAGAAGAATACCGAACTTATTACCTCAAATAAAGAATTAAAGAATAAAGTCCGCTATGATATACTCTCCGGGCTCCTTAACCGCATGAGTCTTTTCGATACAATTGACAGTGAAATAGAACGGGCTATACGGTCCAGCACACCACTTACAGGAATTATGATGGATATTGATCATTTTAAGCGGGTGAATGATAGATACGGGCATCAGGTCGGGGATGTTGTAATCCAGCACATCGGGGAAATGCTTCAATCAACAAAAAGAAGCTATGATCATGCAGGCAGATACGGTGGAGAAGAATTTTTTATGGTGTTAACAAATTCAACACTCAAGCAGGGAATAAGTATTGCAGAAAGGTTCAGAAAAATTCTCGAGAAAACAACTATTAAATACTCTGACAGGGAAATAAAGGTAACCGTTTCCATGGGGATTGCTCAATACAGGATTGGGGAGTCAAGGGATGCCTGGATTGAACGTGCAGATAAAGCAATGTATATGGCAAAAAAAATGGGACGGAACCGGACTATAAGTGAAGAAATGGTACCTGGTGAATCGAAACTCCCGCGATGACACCCCGGCAATGTGCATGGGTGTGACCAACACTATAAATCACCGGAATATCAGGTGTATGTCATGTTTTCCCCCAAATTCCCCAATAATTTCCCATTGTGCCTTGTCATAACTATAAGTTTTTTATATAGTTAAATAAAATTGTATTTACAGACCAAACTTATATATAAAGGATAAATCATGAGTAGAAAAACTGTTACTATTGACGGCAATACTGCCGTAGCATATGTTGCACATGCAACAAATGAGGTAATTGCTATCTATCCCATTACCCCTTCGTCCTCAATGGGAGAGATTGCAGATATGTATTCAGCACAGGAAAAAAAGAATATATGGGGCACTATCCCTATTGTTGCAGAGATGCAGTCCGAAGCCGGGGCTTCCGGTGCTGTTCATGGTGCTTTAACCACCGGCGGGCTCACCACAACCTTTACCGCTTCCCAGGGACTCCTCCTTATGCTCCCCAATATGTTTAAAATTGCAGGTGAGTTAGCTTCTACCGTATTTCACATCTCTGCCCGGGCTATTGCATGCCAGGCTCTTTCCATTTTCGGTGACCATTCTGATGTCATGGCAGCACGTTCCACCGGCTTCGGCCTTATCGCATCAAACTCTGTCCAGGAAGCCATGGATTTTGCCCTTATAGCGCAGGCATCAACACTGGCTTCCCGTGTCCCGTTCCTCCACTTTTTTGACGGATTCAGGACTTCCTCTGAAATCCAGAAAGTGGAAGAACTCACTTTTGAGGATATGCATGCCATGATTGATGACAAGCTTGTTCATGCACACAGGATGCGGGGACTCAACCCGGAGCATCCTTCTATCCGGGGAACATCCCAGAACCCGGATGTTTTCTTTGCTGCAAGAGAAACCGTAAACAAGTACTATTTGGCAGCCCCGGGAATCGTCCAGGAAGCAATGGATAAATTTGAAAAGATCGTGGGAAGGAAATACCGGCTTTTTGATTATGTCGGTGCACCGGACGCGGAACGAATTGCAGTGATGATGGGAAGTGGTGCAGAAACGATGGAAGAGACGGTAGAATATCTTGTAGACAAAGGAGAAAAAGTAGGTCTTATCAAGGTAAGGCTGTACAGACCATTCAGTGTCGAACATCTCATCAAGGTACTCCCCAAAAGCGTAAAATCCATTATTGTTCTGGACAGGACAAAGGAACCCGGCGCTATTGGCGAACCTCTTTATGGTGATATAAGGACTGCAATCGGGGAAGCCATGGTAAACGGGAGCCTGTCCCGGCCCGATTACCCGGTAATTGTCGGGGGCCGCTACGGTCTTGGCTCAAATGAGTTTAGCCCGGGAATGGCAAAAGCAGTGTTAGATAATTTGAAAAGTTCAATACCAAAGAATCACTTTACCATTGGTATATATGATGATCTTACCAACACAAGTCTTGAATGGGACGATGATTTCTCCACAGAGCATGGAGAAGTCCACAGGGCAATGTTTTATGGACTGGGTTCAGACGGCACTGTCGGTGCAAATAAAAACTCCATCAAGATCATCGGAAAAGCTACAGATAATTATGCCCAGGGCTATTTTGTTTATGATTCTAAAAAAGCAGGAGCAATGACCATTTCCCATCTCCGGTTCGGGAAAAAACCGATCAGGAGTACCTACCTTATCCAGAAATCGAACTTTCTTGCATGTCACAAGTTCAGTTTTATGGAAAAGTACGATATGTTAAGTAATGTGATGAAGGGGGGAACATTCCTGCTCAACACAGAATACGGCAAGGACGAGATATGGGACAAACTCCCCCGGGAAGTGCAGAAACAGATTATCGATAAGGAACTTAAGTTTTATATTATCAATGCCGGTGATATTGCAGAAAAGATCGGGCTTGGTGGAAGAATCAATACCACCATGCAAACAGCATTCTTCCTTATATCCGGTGTTCTTCCTGAAAAAGAAGCACTTGACCTGATAAAAAAATCTGTGGAAGACACTTATGGGAAAAAGGGAAAAGATGTGGTAAACAAGAATATGCAGGCTATTGATTCTACAAAAGACAGTATAATACGTGTTGACTATCCGAAAGAGGCAACAAGCATACTCCATATGCAGCCGTCAGTCCCGGAAGACGCCCCGGAGTTTGTCCGGGAGGTAACTGGGATGATAATCGGTAAAAAGGGTGAAAAAATCCCTGTATCCAAACTTCCCGACGATGGCACATATCCAAGCGGAACAACGAAGTTTGAAAAAAGGAATATTGCAGAAGATATCCCGGTATGGGATCCGGATGTCTGTATCCAGTGCGGGGAATGCTCCCTTGTCTGTCCCCATGCAGTAATCAGACTCAAGATATATGATAAAGCTGCATTAAAAGATCCACCACCAACTTTCAAATATACCGATGCAAAAGGAAAAGAGTATAAAGACAAATTGTTTACCATACAAATAGCACCGGAAGATTGTACAGGATGCGGTGCATGTGTGAATGCATGTCCTGCACATAAAAAGGATGAAAGCGGGAATAAAACCGAAATAAAAGCAATTAATATGCATGAGCAGACGCCTCTCCGTGAACAGGAAGCGATAAATTTCGACTATTTTCTCTCCCTGCCGGACACGGATCCTGCCACCATCAAGCGAAATACAATCAAAGGCTCCCAGCTCATCCGACCGCTTTTCGAGTTCTCCGGTGCATGTGCGGGATGCGGTGAAACCCCCTATGTAAAACTTGTTTCCCAGTTATTCGGGGACAGGGCTGTTATCGGGAATGCTACCGGGTGTTCATCAATCTACGGGGGAAATCTTCCGACAACTCCTTACACAACACGTCAGGACGGACGGGGTCCCTCCTGGTCAAACTCCCTGTTCGAGGATGCTGCCGAGTTCGGTTTTGGCATGAGACTTACCAGCGATAAGATGAACGAATATGCACTTGAACTGGTGGAACAAATGATTGCAGGCGGTCCGGTAGACAAGGACCTTCTTGTTGCCATTAAAAACAATCAACAGGAAACACAGGAAGAGATCGAAATACAGCGGCTTAATGTGGGAAAACTGAAAAGTTCGCTGAAAAATAATACAAGCAGCGAAGCCGGAGCCCTGCTTTCTGTTGCAGATTATTTAATCCGCAGATCGGTCTGGATTTTCGGCGGCGATGGCTGGGCATATGATATCGGGTATGGCGGTCTTGACCATGTCCTTGCCGCGGGCCGGAATGTGAATATCCTCTGTCTTGATACAGAAGTGTACTCCAATACCGGGGGACAGATGTCCAAGGCAACACCGGTGGGTGCCATTGCGAAGTTTGCAGCAGGGGGAAAACCTATCAATAAAAAAGACCTTGGTATGATGGCTATGAGTTACGGATATGTATATGTGGCACGAATTGCGATGGGCGCCAATAAAATTCAGACGATCCGTGCATTATCAGAAGCAGACAGCTACAATGGTTCATCCCTTATTATTGCATACAGCCATTGTATTAATCATGGTATCAATATGACCAGGGGAATGGATCAACAGAAGCTTGCGATTGATTCGGGCATGTGGACTCTTTTCCGCTACGATCCGAGACTTAAGGAGGAGGGAAAGAATCCTCTTAAGCTTGATTCAAAGGAACCGTCGGTTGATGTGGCGGATTACATGTACAATGAAATACGGTTCCGGTCCTTAAAACAGTACAATCCGGAAAGGGCAGAGATGTTCCTTAACCAGGCAAGAAGAGATGCGAAAGAACGGTATGAGAAATATAAATACCTTGCAGACCAGCCATCCGGCTGAAAGGGAAAAACCCGGCATTAAAAGCCGGGTTTTTTTTGTAATGGGTTTCTTCAATTCCTGATGGATGCGGTAATGTGAACGTAAAATTACAGATTTACATAGAACCGGCACTATTTCCAGGATTTCCCAATTCGAATCAGGAATTTTTTTGAATTAACCCGGGAAACACAACCCCTTCAATTGGAAATATAACAGTCTGCAAAAAAATACCTGTTAAAATTCTAAAGTTATCTACAGAATATACCTGTCACTATGAATATAAAATATCTAAACGATAAAAATAATATAATACATTAGTTAGTTAGATATTTAAATTAAAAGAATGGGAAATAAGGATAAGCCATCAATCCGATGGCTTTTTTCTTTATTTGTAATCAGAGATGTGAAATTTTATCCAGGATAATTCAGTCTCTGTATGTTTACAATAAGGGGATTCATGAGGGACAAAATAAGTGGTTTCCCAGGGCAAAACTATAAATTCAGCAGGGACGGAGGCTAAACCAGAGGATTCAGCAGGGACGGAGGCTAAACCAGAGAGTCTATTCAGAGACATAAAAAATAAAAATTGAACAAAGACCTATTAGTTTAAAATTTTCTTAAAACATAAAAAGTAAAATTTCTAAAAATTTTATAAAAAAATTCCCCAAATGCAATGCACCACGATTTTTAAGCCTTTATATATAATATGAGAAAAGCAAGAAAATTAAAACAAGAGGCAAAGTATCATATCATTGCCAGGGCTAACCGGGGTGAGATGATTTTTGGCTCAAGGGCATTAAAGTTTATGTTCCTTGATGTGGTAAAAAAAGCACGGAAGAAGTATAAATTTATTATTCAAAACTTCTGTGTTATGGGGAACCATGTGCATTTTATTCTCCAGCCATTAAAAAACGAAAATTTATCCAGGATAATGCAGTGGATTCTCAGTGTGTTTGCAATGCAGTATAATCGAACTTTTCAATATAAAGGCCATGTTTTTTATGACCGGTTTATAAGTAAAATTATAAATGATTTCAGGCAATATGTGGCTACTTTTATCTACATAATGGAGAATCCTGTTAAGGCAGGGATCGTTAGTTGTCCGGGAAATTTTGAATTTAGTGGGATTAATTATCTGCGAAAGGGATTGTATGAAGTTATTAATCCGCCTGATAATACTATTAGATTAATGTTTCCGGGTATCAGTTGTTTATTACTATCCTGCTAATATTATGATAATTATATATTTGAAATAAAGTATGAATCATTGTTATTCCGGTAGATTGATATCTCCATATTCCGATTTTAGTCATGAATTACAGAACATTCCAGATATACTCCTTTATACAATATTATAATTCCTCCGGTAGATCTTTAGATCGATCCGGTTTGATTTCTTAACCAGTCAGTTGTTACCATTCATGGGTTATTTATAAACATGTGCCAAATTAACTTCAGAGTTCGTGCAGTGACGAAATCAGTGCTTTAAAAAGTCCAACTATTTTCATAAAATATAACGTTTGTTATATATAAAATGATTTAATTCCTTTTATTACAATGAATTAAAATAACTTAACCCCTGTTTGGCTTCTAAAATTCATCTTTTGAATCGGTCAATGCACTAAATTTTCCTAACCACACAAGCTCTAAACTTAGAGAGGAACTTCCCGACTATTAGTGGAGGGACGGAGCTTTCAGAGATAGTGATTTCACAGGGACGGAGGTTCAACCAGGAGCTTCATCCAGGAACAGGTAACAGAATTCAGGGACGGAGGCAAAAACCCAAGAGAAACTCCTGGAACTCCTGGGGACAGAGATAGGAATAGAAGCAGGGACGGAGCCTTATTACAAGCGATTTTTTACTTTTCTTTCCCTATCTTCAATATACACCCATTCTGTAAACCCACATATACTGATTTATCATACCCGATAAAAGCAGATGCTTCCGAATAAGGTAACATTATTTCAAATTCCTTTTTTATTTGTAAGCCAATTATTTTTATTCTCCCATCTGTCATTCCCATGACTACATTGTTGTCATATACAATCGCCGTATTGACATGATAATAAACCTTTTCAATTTCAAAGGTATGAAGATTAATCTCGTAAAGTTTCCCGCCACCTGCCATAATAAAAAAGACCCGACTATTTCCATATATTATAGAAATAATACTTTCTCTTAATTGAATTGTTTTCTCAATCACTCCTTCTATAGTAATCCGATAAAGGGTGCCTTGTTTAGTCCCTGTAAGAATAATAGTATCTGCAACAACCGGAGAGCAGTTGCTTTTATCATTCAATTCAAATGACCATATTGTCTTTCCTGAGAGATCGCAGGCACGGATTTCATTAGTGATATAAGATGTAATGAATATTATATCAGTATGAAATACCGGAAGTGTGGCATCAATAACAGGAATGAGTGGTTCTGTGTTTATTGTATCAGTTTTTTGATCGAACACATAGATACCGGAAGCAAAAATAATATAAAGATCATGTTTATAGAGTATAAGGTGATGTCCTGATCTTATTGTATCCCGCATTTCAATGCTGGATTCTTTTATGCCAGTTGAAAGATTAAAACAGAGTAAATTTCTTAAGGTGGGGATATAGACATGATTGTTATAAATTATGGGTTTGGAAAGGAAATTCACTTTCTCGGGGATATATTCCCAGATAATTTTATCTCTTGTAAAACAGACAAGAGATTGCTCCGTCCCTGCAATAAGCGACTGCTCCGTCCCTGCAACAATAATGTCTTTGTCAAAATCAATAATTGCACTTTTTACAGGAGACTGTGTGTAAATTGGAAGTATATACCATTCCTCTTCAATATCAGGTCTGACCTCTTTTATTAATGGTACTTTATCTTTTCTGATTATAACTTCTTCTCCTGCTTTCACCATTATTTCATGTTTCCTGGGAATTGTTTCTATATGTACCAAACCTTCAACAACTTTGACAATTGTCACCATTTCATTTACCTGGTGTTTCACGAAATAATCAGTACCCATTGTATACAGAGAAGCAATAGGTGTATTCACATGAATTATTGCACCTTTATTCTTGTTTTCTTTTATATGTATTTCCCCATTATCAAGACCAAAAAGTATCCG
Source organism: Spirochaetales bacterium (assembly GCA_016935735.1). Classification (GTDB taxonomy): domain Bacteria; phylum Spirochaetota; class Spirochaetia; order SZUA-6; family JAFGRV01; genus JAFGRV01. The sequence goes on from JAFGQK010000044.1 coordinate 22,301, forward strand.
ACTCTTACTAAACTCTGCAATATTCATTTCTGTTTTCTCATCCATTGCTACAGTAGATTTTTGCGTATATTGAATAGTACATGTGGATCTTTCTCCTGTTTTAAATTCATAACCCTCCTTTAGATAATCGCCTGGTGCAAGTAAAAGAGTTAACCGTTTACTCCTGATTGTTACATCGTGTGATAATTTTTTTAAAACCAATGTATGGGGATGCAGAAAAGTATTATAAAAGTAAATAACAGGAATAAAAACAGTAAAGACGATTGCAGCTGTAATAAAAAGTTTATTCACCCCGGTCAATGTGTTTCTGCGTTTATCTGTCCAATAATGCTTTTTCTGTTCTCCACTCTTCAACCATTCTTTCATATGTGCATCCATTGTAGCATATCATTAATAATCGTGACCATCCATTGTAGCTTTATCATTATTAATAATATAAAAATATAAAAGCATATGTACTTTTTTTAGAATTTATGTTTGCTTTTAGAATAAATATTTTTTTATAAAAAGGATTTTAAGGGTGATAAATTCACATAGAAAAAGATGGAATGAGCAGCAGAAAATACTACGAAAAGCTCTGGAACAATATCAGGATTATGAAGCAGCACTAATGTTATGTTTATCCCAGCACGCTATGGTCCACTCGGCAAAACTTCACGGGTCCGGTTTATGGTCATATGAAGATGAACTCATGAAAGATATGACGGAAGAAACCTTTAGAAAGATTCCGAAAAAAAGCAAAAATTCTATTGCATGGCATCTCTGGCACAGTACCCGGGCAGAGGATATTGCAATTAATATTCTTGTTGCAGGAGATCCCCAGGTCATGAATTCCAGTAAGTGGCGTGAAAAAATGGAAATATCTGCTCTTGATACAGGGAATGCAATGACAGCAGAGGAAATCAAAACTCTGAGTTTGGTGATCAATATAAGAATGCTCATAGAATACCGTCTGGCAGTGGCCTATAAAACTCGTGATATAATAAAAGGATTAAGACCGGAAGCATTAATAAAGAAAGTAGATCCAGCCCGGATACAGGAAATAATCAATCAGGAAGCTGTTGTACAAGAAGCTCAATGGGTTCTGGAGTACTGGAGTAAACGGACAATAGCCGGACTGCTTCTCATGCCTGTTACCCGTCATCAATTTGTGCATCTTAATCAGGCAATGAGTATTAAAAATGGGAGATAGATACCCAGACCAGGGGACGGAGCTCTCACACAATGGGCGGAGTTAACATAACCAAGAGGGACGGAGCTGCCACACAGAGCTGCCACACAAAGGGGATGCATTATAAAGTCTATTCCAGTGTATAAATAATCGAAACCTTCAGTTCTACTTGTCTTTCCAGTAAATTCGGATGTGGAAGGGAGTGCTCAATTACTTTAAGAGCTGCTTTATCCAGAATACTGTAACCGGAACTTTTTTTTATTTCACTTTTCAAGAGACAGCCTTCCCGGTCAATGGAGAAAAGAACTATGACAGTACCTTCGATACCCCGTCTTCTTGCAGCGGAAGGATACATAGTATTCTTATGAATTTTATCACTTAATTCCTTAAAAAGGATTTCATCTTCCTTTATGCTGGATATAATCCTGTTCACCTCTTTATATTCGTTAACAGGATATCCTGCCAGGGATTCAACAGATGATGTATCATTTTTCCCTGGATAACTGAAAGCTGGCTGCTTGAAAGAACCAGTAGCTGATCCTTTCAAAGATGTTTCCAGGGCAGGGGAAGAATCTGTGTTTTCTATTTCCGTGATAACTTCTTCTCTCTTCTGTTTTTGACGAATTTGTGTTTTCTGTTCTTTTTTTAATCCGGTTTTTTCCTGTTTTTCAGGTAAAATCTGTACATATTCAAGAGTCGCACCATACAAAAAAGAATCTGTGTAAGGCTTTTTATCAAATGAATCGCCCCAGAAAAACATACCAGTAAAGAAACCGGCATGAAGAAGAATTGATACTGTTAACGAGATAATAAACAATTTTCCGGTTACCCGCTTTAACATTATTGTTTCCCCTTCTTTTCCACAACAAAAAAAATATCCTTTGCCCCAGCCATGTAAGCGATATCCATAAGTTGTATAATAAGACCGAAACGAACAGATTGGTCTGCCTGGATATGTACTGTCTTTTCCAGACTTGATTCGAGAAGGCTGTGCAGAATATCCGGGAGCATTTCCTCTGTTACGGTTCTTTTTTCCAGTATAAGTACACCATCTTTTTTAATCACGATCGTAATGTCAGGCTGCTTGTGAACCTGTGCGGATTCTGCTTCAGGAAGAACAACAGGAATCGCCGGCTTTGTATAATACGAGGTAAGAAGAAAAAAGATAAGAAGAAGAAAAACCATATCAATAAGCGGAGTAAGCTCCAATCCTGTTTTCCTTTCCTTGTTGTCGTTAAAACTTGAAAACTCAATCATCTTTTCCCTTTGCAAAAGATATTATTTCTTCACACTCTCTTTTTAAATAAAAAGCAATTCTCTTAAGCCGCGTTGTAAAAAAGTGGTATGCAATCAGGGCAGGAATCCCGACAATCAGGCCAAATACGGTTGTTATAAGGGCTTCCCATATACCACCTGCAAGGATAGAAGGATCAACCACGGTTTTCACTAAAGCTACCTGTTTAAAAGCCTCCACCATACCCATTACCGTACCCAGAAGCCCAAGCATGGGTGCCATTCGGCCGGTAAGTTCCAGCAGGTGGAGATGTTTCTCCAGATTAAGAAGATATTCATCACCTTTCTTCGAAATATGTTTTTCCAGAACCTCGCGGGTGCTATCTTTCATTCTTTCAATATCCAGAATCAAGTTTTCCAGCCAGCCCTTGTGTCGAATAACAACCTGACTGGTATGGTTATCCGGAGAAGGTGAAAGCCGTTGCTTTAATGCTTTCAAGAAATCCTGTCGTATTCCTGTTTGTGAAAAAACAATTAATCGCTCGATAACAACCGTAAGAACGAGAATGGATCCTCCTAACAGCGGGAACATAAGTACACCACCTTTAAAAAATAAATCAATCATGCCTTCTCCCAATATTATTGAAATAATACTTCAAAGCCTGTCCGTAAAGAGAAACCGGGCAGGGGATAATTATCCATGCCGAATGCCATTATATTAAATAGATTGTCAAATGCTATATAAAATGAAAAATATTTTGTCAACTCAAGGGTATAGGATACATCAAGAAGGAACAGCGAGGGAAGATACTTGCTGTTATCCTGGTTTATATATTTACGTCCCTCATAATGGGCTTTTATTGCAAAGGTATTTTTCTTTAGTAATGTATATAACAGACTTGCATCCAGGGAATGCACGGGTACATAGGGGATCCTTACATCATCCCCAATATCAAGATCGCCGCTTAAGGCAAACGAATAGAGAAATGTATAGTTAACCCCTGCTTTCAGGTTATCCAGGAACTTTATCTCGCATTGAGCTTCTACTCCGGGGTAAAGACCCTTTTCGTAGTTTTCAGGCCGCCAGATAAAATCATCTCCCGTCATCCAGAGAATCACGTCTTCGATATACCGTAAAAATATAAAGAAATTCAGGCTGTATTTTTCTTTAATAAGTGTCAATCCCAGGTCACCACAGTATCCGGTCTCCGGCTTCAGGTCAGGATTCCCTACTGCCCACGTGCTCGAAGGCCAGTAAAGATCATTAAAAGTAGGTGCCCGGAATGATTTTGAAAAATTCGATTTTAATGAAAGGGATGGTAATAGTTTCCAGGTAATACCGGCTTTAAAATTCAATGTATTTCCGAAATCTGAAAAGAAATCATACCTTATAGAAGCAAGGAGAATGAAAGAATCAAGATAAACAGGTGCTTCGGCAAATCCTGCACAATTAAGCCTGTCCCTGGTACCCATATCCAGACTGTCCAGCCATTCATAATATAATGCGCCACCATAGAGAATGGAAAAAAGATCAGAAGGGAATATTTCCTGTGACAGGTCAATACCACCTGAATGTGTTGTATGTAGTGAATGTTCAGACCACTCCGGGTTTGTATAATCAAGTTTAAAGTAATTATAATAAGCTTTTAAATCCAGGGTAAGTATATCGGTAAAAAAGCTTTCTGTTTTATACTGGAATGATGTTCCCAGGGCTGTTTGAATCTGCCGCGCTTCCGGGGTAAGTGATACAATTGACCCGGGAGATCCCTGGTCATGATACACACCTGTCCCGGATAGATTCATGAATCCAGAGGGGAGGGAATAGTAAACATTACATGATACATCACCGCCTTTCATATCTGCGTTCTTACGGGTCTTCATCCTGTCCTCTGAATCAATGTATTGAAATTCATTATTGGCAAGGGTTCCGTTTATTGATGTATTAATAGAAAGGTTTTGTATTGTATAGGAAAAATCTGCATGAGCATATTGTTTATCCGCAAGTGTGGTGAAATCCGGTAATGGATAGCTTGTATTTTCTATTTTAAGACATATCCTGTTCTTGCTTTCTTTTTTAGTGATTATATTGATGACACCGCCCACGGCATCTGCCCCGTAAAGAGCGCTTGTGCCCCCGCGTACAATCTCGATACGTTCTATATTTTCCAGTGGAATCAAGGACATATCCGCACCACCGTGAGAACCGTATGCACGAACCCCATTAATAAGGACAAGAACCTGGGCAGAACTGGATCCTCTTAACGAGAGTGCCTGAAGACTTCCTTCCGGTCCATAATCAATCAGGGATATTCCTGCTTCTGCTCCCAGAACTTCAGCCACATCCTTTGCTTTGCTTAATATCAACTCCCCATCTGTTATGACGGTAACATGCTCCGGGACATCGAGTACCTCTGCCTCCGTTCTTGTCGCTGTAACGATGACATTCTCCAGTTCAACGGGATCGCCTTCATCATTTTCTTCTTTTTTATCTGATAAGAAAATAATATTGTTGCCTGCTGAATAATCATAGTCAGAAGGCAATACGAATTCCAATGGCAGGATACATAATACGAACATCAACAGGAAGAACACTCCCCGACTGGAATGATGATAGGGCATCTGTTTCATTTTTCATAAACCTCCAATGATGTTGAATAAACCCGGAACCCATGGAGGCGGGCATGAATAGCCCCCTGGACAGAAAAGATGATGGATAATTTCTTCTTGTTTTAATCGGGATACTGCCATCTTTCCCTTTTCCCGAGGTTTTCTTTTTCAGGAGGGTTTCCTGGCTCCCGGATCAACTTACTCACAGGGTCTTCTCACCAGGCATTCTGTGCCTGGTAATGACGTGTACCTGTTTTTATCCCCGGTTACAGTGGCGGGACCGCTGCGGCTTTTTACCACATTCCGCTCTCCTGAAAATCGATGATTACAGATAAAAATAGCACGGTTTCCGGGAATTGTCAAGCTGAATTTAACAAAAGCTTTTTGCGCTGTGGCATTTTAAATTTTCCTGATTTGAGAAAAAACGAAATTCTGCTTGCAAAGCATCCAAAAATATCAATT
>JAFGQK010000346.1 GCA_016935735.1 Spirochaetales bacterium
AGAAGCAGGAAACGCTCTATGACCTGTAACTACATCAGATCCAGGAAGGATCCGGCCAACGCAAGTGTTACGGGTCGAAAATCTTGGAATAATACCAGGATTTTCACCCATAGTTGCCGGTTTGTTCGCTACTTCTTCTATATAAATCTTTATTTCCCGGATTCATCGAATTCGTCAGACTCATCATATTCATCATCCTCACCAGATTCATCAGATTCTTCCATTTCCATATCCAGATCTTCGTCTATATCCCTGTCTGTATCAGGTTCATAATCCAGATACATATCTTCATCCATTTTTTCACTTTTAATCCTCTCGAGTAAAAAATCGACCTTATCCTGATATTTATCCGGATTTGCCTGGACCGAACCATTCAGATATGCAATGGCATTATCAAAATTATTCTCTGCATATGCGTTTACTCCAAGTGCATAATAGGTAAGTGCCATATCTGCCCCATACCCAAGTGCTTTTAGATAATATTCCTCGGCAGCATAATAGTCTTTATTTGTATAAGCGATTAAGCCCAGGTAATAATAAGCGAAATAATGACCCGGTTTAATATCAATGGCTGTTTTAAAACTCGCTTCTGCTTTTGTAAGTTCATTATTGTTATAAAAATCAAGTCCTTCTTTTAAATAATCATTAAATGTTTTTAAAGCCAGGATATATTTTTTAAAATCATTATAAAGAGTATCCAGGTTTTTCCATTTAAACACCATATCCCGGACTGTTTCGGAATTCTCTTTTAAAGATTTGGAGGGATCCAGGATATTCAGCGTGTCCCAGAAGAGCCTGTTATATGCCTTGTCCGGGGTATTTAAAAGAAAATAGACAAGTCCCCAGGCCTGTGGATAAAATATATCGATAAGGGCAACAGCGGAATCTTTATCAATGGTAAGCAGTTCTGAAACAGGAATAACCGAATTCCCTGTTTCGCCTTTAAGTAAAGCTTTTAATGAATCAAGCCATATAAGACTCTTGTTAAGGATAAAATGTCCGGTGGTTGTCCCGGAAGCGCTTTCTTCTGTCCCGGAAGCGCTTTCTTCTGTCCCGGAATCACTTTCTTCTTCCTCGCTATATTCCTCTTCACTGAACTCCTCTTCACCTGTTTTGACAGACGGTGATTCTGTTGTGTAAGTGGAATTTTCAATATACGCAGCAGTGCCCTCGCTTATCCAGATAGGGATATTTGGTATAAAAGATTTTACAAATTGAATAAGCCCCTGGTGGAGGAGAGACGAAGTCATTTCTTTTTCATCTGCTTTTACAAACCCGACCAATTCCGATTTTCTTAAATCAGTATAATGAATATAAACGAAATCATCCCTTGCCTGGCCAAGCAGGCGGGAGAGGTACTTGTCAAAACCGGATTTATCTTTATATATTGTTACTTTAAATTTTGTCTCCAGTGTGGATAGATCGAAATGGAATATATTATTAAACAGCACCAATGCAGCTTCCATTTTTTCCGCTATTTCAACTGCATATGCATCGCTTACATCAGTATACACTTTATAGTATTCAGTCAATGCCTGACTAAAATGAACAGCCTGACCGAAAGAGTAGAATGTTATAAGAAGAACTAAAAGTGTTATAAGAAGCCGTTTCATACACCCTCCACTAATTTCATAATAGTAGTTACAGCCTTATATGTCAAATTCATATTTATTCACATCATCTTATTTTATCTTTCATTAAAGATGAATTTAGAGTATATCTAAATCTTCGGCAAAAAATCTTTAAGATATAGCACCAATTATGATATTTACTTCTTTTAATGAAATTCCCGTGTATTTTTCTATATTTCGTATAATATAATTCTGCATATTATGTATAATACCGGGGAGTTCGACACCAAATGGCACTTTCAGTATTATTTTTAAGATATATCCGTATACCTGTCTTATAAGGATTATTCTGTTTACTTTTAGTCGTGAATCAAATTCGGCAACACAATGAAGCACCATTTGCGAGAGTGCGGTTTCGGAAATGGACAGCTTTCCTTTTTTTTGATATTCAGGTGCAACAATGGATTTTTCATAGACCTTTTGTTTTTTATCAAGGGAGAACCGTTTTTTAAAAAAAATTTTGATTGTATCTATAAAAATATGAGAATAATTCCTCCTTACTTCGATTCCCGGTACCGGAATAATATGTATCCCGTCCCGTTCCCTGGATTTTCTCGCAATCTCTATCTCTTCCTGCGATGCAATGTCTTCTATATTAATTAATTTTGTTATGTGGGGGAGATTCAATCTTTTTACAATTTTATTCACCATCCTGGCTGATGTCCCGATAATAAGAATCCTGTCGAAATTCTCTTTTTCCAGTGCCTTCCGCACTTCTTTCCTGTGTACCGGATCATCAAAAAGTGCTGTTTTTATGGCAGTAAAAGGATGCTTTTCCTTTTTTGCCGATTTTCCGCAAACAATACTGTTATTTTTAATAAGTATCCCATCATCAATAATAAGCTCTATCTTATATTTATCTGCGATAAGCTGGGCCCTGAAGCTTTTCCCGGTTCCCGCTTTTCCGACAAGGGCATATACCTGTACCTTTTTGAACCACAACCTGAAATATTGAAGCAATTTCTTTCCCATATTCATCCTTATCCTTCCCCTTATAAAATACTACTTTTTTCCATTTGTCCATATAATTAAAGGAAAAAATATGAAATGATGATAGATTGGAAAGTGATAAAATAAGCGAAATTACCGAAAAAAGCGTAAGCCAGATGTCTATGCTGTTCGGGTAAAATGATGAATATATAGAGCTGGCGGTATTTCAAGAAAATACTAAAGACATGAATTAAGATGAATAAAAATGAAGGATTTCGTGGATGAATTGACCCAGGAAGCTTTCTTTTACAAAAAACCGATTTCCAGAATCGCGTATTCCCGGGATATATGTTTAATTTTGTATGAAATTGTTATAAAAAATTATACTATCAAGTATTATCAATAGATGGGAATAATTGGTTTTTTAAGAATTTATTCAATTGGAAAG
>JAFGQK010000347.1 GCA_016935735.1 Spirochaetales bacterium
CCCTCCCCCCGGACCCCCCTCCCTCATTGCTACTACTGTAGTTTAATTAATTTACGGAATTCGGACAAGATATGAGAAACATTGGGATCGATAAAATACATTTCGCTGTTGGAGTCGATTATTTTAACCAGGAACAATATGACATTGCATACTATGAGTTTTCTATGGCTTATGCTTTGAACCCCATGTATTTATCAGCCCTGAACAATCTGGCAGTATTGGTATATTTTTCAGGTGATATGGAAATGTCTTATGCTATGTTGAAACATGTTTATCAATTAAACCCAAAATATAAAACCGGTGTAATCAATTTCTGGTTATACAATAAATTGAACAAAAATAAAAAGGAAGAAAAGAAACTGGAAGACGAACTGGATGATATGAAGGTAGAGTATCATAATATTCAGAATTTTATTATTGAACTGGATAAATAAACGCCATTACAAATATACTAAACAAATTTTAATCCGCTTATATATTAAAAAAAGCAATAACATCTCAATCAGAAGAAATATCCGACAGGAACAACATTTTAAGTCGTTTACTATTCTGGACTTTATCAAATTGAAACCTTGAATTCAAAATCAACATAAATGTTGTCCCTGTCAACAGTGGGGTTCTGCATCCCTGAAGAGAGTTTTGACACGGCACCGGTCACATAATCCTTTAGTTCATTAATAGTCACCACACCATCCGAATCTTTATCTGCTTTTCTTTGCGAAATACCGTTAATAATCTCTTCTGTAAAAAATCCGTTCTTTACCTTATCCGATTCATACGAAAACTCTCCCCCCTTACAGGAAGAAAAAACGATTGCACCGGAACGCCTGAGCAGATCATTATAAATGTACCTGTCATTATCATAAAGATAAATTCTCTTTTCCTGTTTTTTATCCAGGAGTAAGATACCTTTATATGTCGTCCTTGGCCTTATATCTTTTGATTCTGCCATTGCATAATACGTTTCCCGGGCACCGTCTTCCACCTCACCGGATTCACAGGTATCCATAAGAAAAAGCTTTTTACGGGGTGCAATCCCCTGCATAAGGTTTTCAACAAACTCAAAGTTTGCTGCCGTATTTTTTAAATCATTAAGGTTTGTATTATGCGTAAGAAAATAATATGTTGCGTATTCATCCCGGTCATGGACACCATGTCCTGATATAAACAGGATAAACGTGTCATCGACCTTTGCATCCTTAATAAAGGACTTTGCTTTTTCTATACTATCCGGGGTTACCTCTTCATTGATGTATATTCTTGTATGAACAGCATTATATTCTCCTTCCATACCGGCAAACATCGTTGAAAGGTCCATAACATCCTGATGGGCATATTTCAAATTCAGGTTTTTATCGTTGTATTCAGAAACACCAAAGCCAATAAAATAAAGGTCCCCTTTTACCGGTTTATCATACTTTTCATATTTCACGGCCCTGTAGGATTCCGCCCCTTTTGTATTGATGCAGCTTATCTCTATTTTATTCTCTCCCGTGGTAAGTTCCACACGCTCTTCCAGTACCTGTTTCGACCCGATAATATCTTTTCCATAGGCCCCGAAAAGCGGGACATCATTGATGAAAAAATTATACTTTAAAAGATCGTACCTGGGGGCCGAGAAAGAACACTTGAGTGTTATAAACTTATCCTCCCTTCTGATCTCCAGTATTCTGGCAATCGGGACATAATAATCCTGTTTCATATCCTGCTCCCGGATCCCGAGCCGTTTTAACCTTTTTAAATATTGATGGTAATAATGGCTCTTAAGTTCCTGATCTGCTGAACCAAGCCGCTGCAAAATAATGTCAGGTCTGTTGTTTGTTATGGCAAATTGGTCTATGTTCCAGCATTCCAGGTCGCGTACCATGGCGATCCACTCCCCGCATCCGGCCAATGCGTCCCAGTAATTATCATGAGTAATAATAAGCCAGCCGTTTTCCTGGTTGCGGGAAAGGAAAGTAACATAATGATTCGTTTGCAGGTCCCATATACGTATGGTGGAGTCCAGGGATGAGGATAAAGCATGCAAACCATCCGGGGAATAGACCACATCCTGGACCCCGGCTAGATGACCTTTGAGTTCATGTGTTTTTTTTCCCGATTCCAGGTCCCAGACCGATAGTTCATTTTTTGTGGATAAGGCAAGCAGAAATGATTTCCCATCGGGTGAGACCGAAAGCCGCCCCCAGCTCGAGGAATACCCGTGTGAATATTGTTTAAATTGACTAATTATTTCTCCTTTTTCATAATCCCACAAATAAATATTGGCAAAATCCCATCCCTGGTAACTCCAGGTAAGGAACTTTTTCTTGTCCGGTAAAAAGCTTATACCCCGCACCGGCCCGGAATGACCGGGCAATTCCCTCAGTTTTAAACCGGTTTCCACATCCCACTCCTGAACGGTTTTATCAAAAGAGGCGATTAACAGTTTCTTTCCATCCGGGGAAAAGCACACATCATTATTCCCGCTGTTAAATCCTCTTAAGATTTTTATTGTTTTTCCGGTTTCCACGGAAAAGATCAACACCTCACCTGTTGTTTCCGATCCGCTGCCATAGGAAATACCGCCGGCAGCTATTTTTTCCCCATCCGGTGAAAAGGCAATATAACTGACATTTGTTAAAAACCAGTGGAATTTTTTTATATTTTTACCTGTTTCGGTATCCCAGAGATCGAGTTGCGCACCCCTTGTTCCACTTGCTATATAACGGCCGTCCGGCGAAAAACGGACTACCGTGCCGTATGAGGTATGCTCACCGAAAATATGCTTTAATTTTGCAGACGTTAAATCCCACAACCGGATGAACCCGTCACTCCCCACTGCCGCCGCATAACCCCCGTCCGGTGAATAATCGACGCCAAGCATCGCTATATGGGAACCGGTGGTTTCCCTGGATTTCTTTTTTCTCTCCAGGTCCCAGAAACTGATAAAGTTCTGCAGAGGCATGGAAGTAACAACCTCAAAACCGGAGTCCAGTAAAAAAATGTTATAATGTCCAATATCGGTGGTAAGACCGGCATTTTTACCCCGGATTACTTCTCTTACCTCCCTGCTTTCCCAATCCCATATTTTTAATTCAGGATAATGCCCGCTCTGGCCAAATGTAATGAGCTTGTTACTCTCTTTCAGAAACAAACCCGTATTTGAATGGCTGGTGTTATTATTGACAAAACTCTTTATCTTTTTTCCGCTACGATCCCATATATCGATGGAATTTATTTCTTTCCCGTCATCATTATTATTCGCCCCTACTGAAATAATATACGGTGTATTCTTTAAAAAACCGGCATCGCATGTATATCTGTTGTACGCATCTATTTGTAATACCTGCCTGGAATTTTTAACCTTCCATACCCCGAGGGTATTGTCATCGCTTGCAGAGAGTAAGTATTTCCCGTCATCCGAATAATGTATTTTAGTAATTCTTTTTGTATGACCTTCAATTTTTTTTATCCGTTTTGCTGTTTTAACATCCCAGATTCCAATAAAGTTTTCTTTACTCGTTCCGATGTAGCCGTTCCCGGTGGCAAGGAATTTTCCGTCGGGGCTATAATCCACACAATTTATATCAATGACATTGTCACAATAAAAGGTTTTGATTTTCTTGCCTGTTCTTGCATCCCATAAGAAAAGCTGTTCATTCGAGGAGCCGCCGCAGCAGGATGCAATATAATTCCCGTCAGGGCTAAAGACGGCATCATTTACCATCCTCTTGTGGCCTGTAAATGTCCTCATTTCTTTGCCTGAAGCCACATCCCATAATTTTAATGTCTCGTCTTTACTGGCAGTGACAAGAAGCCGGCCGTCGGGAGAAACAGCAAGATTATTAATTCCCTTCCTGTGGCCAAGTTGAACGACCAATTCCGGATCCTTCCTATCCAGGAGACCGGGAATAAAGTCATCCTGGATTCTTTCCAAGTCATTGTCCCGGGTACTTTCCGGTTCATTTATCGAAACGCATGAATGAAGGATTATTAAAATAGATATAAGAGCCAGGTATGTCATCGTTTTCATAAGGGTCCTTCCTCGCATTTATAAATTTAAATCTTCATACTAATACTCTGGTGGCAAGTCTTTTTCTGCTCTGCATGTTTATATTATAAATGATAGTAAAAGCTATTTAAGTTATCTCTGTTGAACAGGTATGTCAAGCCTATAACGCAAAGAAAGAAAAGGCAGCTTGAAAGACTATAATTGCTAAA
>JAFGQK010000348.1 GCA_016935735.1 Spirochaetales bacterium
AATAGTTCATCCAAATTATCAAAATAAAGGTATTGGAACAAAATTGATGAATGAAACATTCATGCAGCGTATTATTACGAAAAGTAAAGGTAATAACTCTCCCGGGACTACTTGACTTTTCAGGTTTTCTGATTTATCGTTTTGTATACATTTATATATAACTCGATTTAAAATACTCTATTAAGAGAAAGGTGGTGATGATATATGGCAGATTCAACATGGAGTGAGAAGCAAAAATCGACATTCAGAAGTAAAATCGGGCTTGCAGAGATGCTCAAGGGCGGGGTGATTATGGATGTGACCACAGCAGAACAGGCAGAAATCGCAGAAGAAGCAGGAGCTGTTGCAGTAATGGCCCTGGAAAGGGTTCCGGCAGACATACGGATACAGGGAGGGGTGGCCAGGATGGCAGACCCTGTCAAGATAAAAGAAATACAGAGTTCCGTATCAATCCCGGTCATGGCAAAGTGCAGGATCGGCCATTTTGCCGAAGCCCAGATTCTGGAGGCTATGGGGGTGGATTTTATCGATGAAAGTGAAGTGCTTACCCCGGCAGATGAGATGTTTCATGTTAATAAACATGATTTCAAGGTTCCGTTTGTCTGCGGCTGCCGTGATCTTGGAGAAGCATTAAGGCGGATTGGCGAAGGTGCTGCAATGATAAGGACAAAAGGCGAAGCAGGATCGGGAAATGTTGTTGAAGCGGTCCGGCATATGAGGACTGTTATGGCAGGTATAAGAAAACTTAAAAACATGGCTTTTGAAGAATTGATGACAGAAGCAAAAAATCTCGGCGCACCATATGAACTGATCGTCGAAGTCGCAAAAACAGGAAAACTTCCTGTCCCGAATTTTTCTGCAGGGGGTATAGCGACACCGGCAGATGCAGCCCTCATGATGCAGCTCGGTGCGGAATCGGTTTTTGTCGGCTCCGGTATATTCAAATCCAGTGATCCCCAGAAACGGGCAAAAGCAATTGTCAGTGCAGTAACTCACTACGATAATCCGGAAATCCTTGCAGAAATATCTGCCGGGCTCGGTGACCCTATGACCGGGATTGATCTGAATCAACTGGATGAAAAACAGAGACTTGCACTTCGCGGCTGGTAGCAATTGAAAACAATCGGGATCCTTGCCCTTCAGGGGGATATAGAAAAACATGCCCGGATTATAGAGAAAGCAGGGGCACAGTCTATTCCAGTCAAAACAAAAGCCCGGCTTGAACAGGTTGACGGACTCATAATACCCGGGGGGGAAAGTACAACCATCGGAAAACTTCTTGTACGATTTTCCCTTATGGAAGCGTTAAAAGTAAAAATACATAATGGCCTTCCTGTTTTCGGGACCTGTGCAGGCACTATACTTCTTGCAAAGGAAATAAAAGCCGGTAATCAGGTAAAACTCGGGATCATGAATATTACGGTTTCCCGGAATGCCTATGGTCCCCAGATCGAGAGTTTCGAGACCGATATTATTCTCTCGCTTTACAAGGACACCACTGAACAATTCAGGGCTGTTTTTATCCGTGCACCGATTATTACACGTATCGGGAAAAAATGCGAAGTTCTTGCTCTGTTCGAGAATCGTCCTGTCCTTGTGCGGGAGAAAAATATCCTTACAGCAACATTTCACCCCGAACTGACCGATGATATGAGAATTCACCGTTATTTTTTAGAAATGGTGGGGTAAATAATCATACAGTGCCGTATGTTAAGAAATCTTATACATTATACGAGTTCATTAAAACTCACCTTGTTTTTAATATTATATTTTATTCTATTTCTTATTATCGTGAGTTTCATTCCCCAGACTGGTATTGATAATTTCAACGTAAACCCTGTCTGGTTACGCTTTGTATTCCTGTTTTTCGGATTACATCAATTTACCCATTCTATTCTATTTATCCTGCCCATTGCAGCTTTTATTCTAAATTTATCTGCGTGTACAATAAAGAGACTCGTAAAGAAAAAGAAAGAAAAATTTTCCAGTAGTGGAAGAGATATTATTCATATAGGGTTACTGATATTAATGACAGGGGGCAGTATATCTTTCTTCCTTAAACATGATAAAAACCTTGTTTTTTCCGAAGGAGACCAGCATGTTCTTTTTAACGGAGACAAAATCGGGCTTGTCTCTACCGACCGTTTATCAGGGGACGGGAATAATACGGAAAATTGGATCTCGGAGTTCACCATAACTTCCGGCAGCGGTGAAACGCATCATTTCCGGTTAAGCGTCAATAATCCCGTCACCTACAGGGGAATCAGTCTCTATCAATTCGACTGGCAGATGAAAGAATATGTTTATCTTAAAGACTCTCAGGATAATATCTACGTACTTGAACCCGGTGAAAGAATTGTTCATGGGGATAATCAGTATCAGTTTAAAGAGATCAGCACTACCCCATATTCACCCACTTATGAGGCAGTGTTTCTGTTTTCCAGGGAGGGTGAAAATCCCGTGGAAATTCACTTGAAAGAACTTGATGATATTTCCGTTTTTGCCATTAAAGAAATTAAAAAGGTCAAGCAAATAAAAATAAATGAGGGAGAGGACCCGGGATTTGCCGTTGTTGTCGTGTCATTTATTGTTATTTTCACGGGTTTACTTATGATTACCGTTAAAAAAATCCTGTTTAAGACCGGAAGAAATTAAATTTGTTTGTATTTATTGTTATTACCTTACAGATTATATCTCTGACTTTTCGCGCGGGTTATATCATAATAAAAAAAACCAAAGACCCTTTTTCCCCTTACCTGGATTTGTGTTCCGGTCTCCTCTTGCTTTCCGAACTCATATATAGAAGTATCCTTATTCAATTTCCCGCTATCTTAAATATATACGAAATTTTAATATTGCTTTTATCTTTCTTTCTTATAGTCCTGTGTTTTATACAATTCAGTAAAAAAGTCAACAGCACTCCCTATTTCCCATTAATTTCCGGGATCCTGGTAATATTTTTACTTGTTTTTACCGTTGTCCCGGGAATTTACAGGGATGTTTCCAGGCCTGTCCCAATATTGAAATCATTGTGGCTCATTCTCCACGTTACCTTCTCCGTTATCGGTGAAGCATTTTTCTTCCTGGCTTTTATTACATCTGTTTTATTACTTGTCAGTAAAACAACAAATAAGATTAATCAGTATGATACATTAACATCATTATTCACAATTGCCGGATTTTTCTTTTTTACCACCGGTGCTCTCATATTTGGAGCTATCTGGGCACAGCAGGCGTGGGGGAGTTACTGGTCATGGGACCCGAAAGAAACCTGGGCTCTTATTACAGGGCTCGTTTATACGTTGTATTTACATTTAAAATATATAAGGAAAGTCAAAACAAAATTTCTGGCGTTTGTTTCAATAGGAGGTTTTATTTTCACACTCTTTACGCTGTTTGGCGTAAGTTGCTTTTTCAAGGGTTTTCACAGTTATTAGCACTATTTTTTATATGGGAAAAAAACACAGTCCCTGAATTCACTGTCCGGATTACCTGCCCCGTACGGATGATTCTCATTAGCATCATCATGACAGGTGATACAGAAACCGTCCGTATTTATGGTCTCTTCCCCGGTTGCCGTATTTTTAATAATCCAGACCCATTCACCCCGCGCTTTTGAATTCCCCGGATCTTTTATCATCGCAGTAAGCATTACCGGTTTATCTCCCGGACTTATTTCATTTGAATCATAAATTTCCTTTATAATTATGGTACCGGGAGGATACTCATGCGTTTTTTTATTGTTTACAACGGATATGTTAACATTACGGCCTGTATCATTGATGTAAGGAATACGCAGATTCGTACCATGTCCCGGGATCGGGTAATTCAATTCGGTAGCTGTCAATTTTTCCCAATTGGTATAGTCTTCCGGCAACATCTCTCCCGGCTTTTGTCCGGAGCATGAAAGAAGAGTATTTAATAACAGCATCATCATGATAACCTGTTTCATCCTAACCTCCATAAATACCTGTCAACAAATATACGTGGAGGTAATCTTCCTTGCCTTTTACTTTTACTTTATAAGGGCCTTTGGTTTTTACCTGATCCTTTACTTTTTCATAGGTACTCTCCGATATTATTATCTGCCCGGATTTAGCCAGATTGCAGAGCCGTGAAGCGGTATTCACATTATCACCTATTATCGTATAATCCGCTCTTTTTTCAGATCCTATCATTCCCAGGATAACCTCCCCATAGTTAATTCCGATTCCGACTTTAAGGTTATTATATTCGGACCCGGATTTTTCTTTTAACTCTTTCTGAATTTTTAATGCAGAGATACATGCGGACAATTCGGAATTTTCCTGTGTAAATATAGCGACGATTTCATCGCCTACGTATTTATCAATATCACCTTTATTCTCCTGAATAATCCCGGACTGAAAATTCAAAACCTTGTTTAACGATTCAACGACTGTTTCCGGTTTATTCAGTTCAGTAAATGAAGTAAAGCCCCGGATATCACTGAAAAAAATCGTTACGGGTACTTTGTGTCCCTTTTCTTCGGTTTTTAAAGATTCTATGGTCGAAGAGGAGACAAATTTTGAAAGCTTGAATCTTTCATGAAGGCCTTCCACCATTGTATTCACGGTATTCCCCAGCGCACCTATCTCATCCCTGTTTTTAATTGAAACCTTTTTATCAAACACGCCCTGGGTCACCCCGGTACAGATATCACCAATTGACTTTACCGGTTGAATAACCGTACCTTTCAGGTACTGGGACAGAATTGCAGCCAATATGGAAACCATTAAAACAAAAGTCGCAATGGAAATGAACAGGATGATATACTGGTCATTCACCGATTTTGTTATATCATTCCGGATATCGATGACACCCCGGATTGTGTGCTCCCCGCCATGACACACTGTACAACGGGGTAAATTAATGAGGGGTCTGTAGATTCTAAAAAATATTTTTCCTTTTGCCCCAAACGTATTTTCCATTCTGTCTACTGTGCGGAATACGGAATTCCGAGGAGGTACTTCGATCGCTTTTGAAAAATAGTTATCTATGGGTTTTTCATTATCCTCTATTACTTCTCTCTCCAGAAATTTATTAACACCAATGGAATTATTTACGAAACTTATTGTATTGTTATCCCTGAAAGCTTTTACCCCGTTACTGCGAAAAAGTTTAATGGTATATTCCGGATTTATCTTGTTTATATCATTAAAGAAATTTGCAGCCAATGGTGCTTCGCCGGGGATCATATAGTTTTCTATTGCTGTATAAAGGATGTCCGACTGCTGTAAAAGATTCTGCCTGGTGGAATCATTTATATTCATAAATAAAGAGAGATAATAATAGGAAATGATAGTTCCTATCCCTATTATAAGACTGATTATTATTATTGCATTTATTTTACGCGTTATAGGTATATACTTTTTTCTCTTCATCTATGTAACATTACCTTGTTTTAATACAACCGGAATTCACCCCTGCTGAACACTTTTTAATATCTTCATTATTCATTATAGAACAAGGAAGAAACCTCGTCAAGTAAGATAAAAAAGTAACAGCTTAAAGAAAAAAACAAGAGTATAAAATTCATGCTTTTTGCTATTTTTTCTATGGATTTTTTTTTATCCGTGATGTAGAATGATTTTCAAGATTTTTCGTTTGTTTTACTACTCATCCGGTTTATCCTGTTACATTTTTTACATGAGAGAAAGAAAGGACAAGGTATAATGGAAGAATATAGAAAATCCAATAAACTAAAGGATGTTTGCTATGATATACGGGGCCCGATCCTGAAGGAAGCACAAAGGCTTGAAGAAGAGGGGTATAACATCCTGAAACTCCATATCGGGAATCCTGCTCCTTTTGGTTTTAATATCCCTGATGAGATTATGCACGATATTGTCCTGAATCTTCATAAAGCCCAGGGTTATATTGATTCAAAAGGACTTTTCTCTGCAAGGAAAGCAATCCAGCAATCAACCGTAGAAAAACAAATACCCGGTGTGGATATCGAAGATGTGTATATCGGCAATGGGGTGAGTGAACTAATTGTAATGGCGATGCAGGGGCTTCTTAATAACAGGGACGAAGTACTTGTCCCTGCCCCGGATTATCCACTCTGGACTGCTGCGGTAAACCTTTCGGGCGGAAAATCAGTACACTATATCTGTGATGAAAAATCAGACTGGTATCCTGACATGAAAGACATCCGGGAAAAAATTACCCAGAAAACAAAAGCGATTGTTGTCATTAATCCGAATAATCCCACAGGGGCTGTCTATCCCCTGGAAATCTTAAAAGAAATCATACAACTGGCAGAAGAACATAATCTTATTGTCTATTCTGATGAAATTTACGATAAAATTCTCTACGATGATACGGCCCATACCTCCATCGCCTCCCTTTCGGATAAAATTCTCTGTATCACATTCAGCGGGCTTTCAAAGAATTACCGGGCAACAGGACTCCGGGCCGGGTGGATGTTTTTGAGCGGGAATAAATACGTGGCAAAGGATTATATCGAGGGGCTTGATATTCTTGCGTCGATGCGGCTTTGCAGCAATGTCCCGTCCCAGTACGGTATCCAGACAGCCCTTGGAGGGTACCAGAGCATCAATGACCTTGTTATTCCCGGCGGACGGTTGCATAAACAGCGGGATGTATGCCATTCCATGGTTGTCGATATTCCCGGCATAACCTGTGTAAAACCCCGGGGGGCACTCTACATGTTTCCCAGGATCGATATAAAGAAATTCAATATAGCAAGCGACCAGAAGTTTGTTCTGGATCTCCTGCTTGAAAAGAAAATACTCGTTGTCCAGGGTTCAGGATTCAACTGGCCCAAGCCGGATCATTTCCGGATCGTTTTTTTACCCCCTGTGGATATACTGGAAAAAGCGATGACGGATCTAAAGGACTTTCTTGGCCATTACAGGCAGGAGTAAAGAGCACTCAATGGAATTTATACAAGACGGATGAATTTACTTTAAGGGAAAGAAAAATTATTCGTATTTTTGGGGTTTATATATTGCATATCCTTGAATGATATGGTACTATTGATACACATGGGCGGCTAGCTCAGTTTGGTTAGAGTACTAGCTCGACACGCTAGGGGTCGTGAGTTCAAGTCTCACGCCGCCCAATCCTAAAACTTTACAGGATAAGGAATTATGAGACCGGCTATTGACAGCCGGTCTTTTTTTTTGTATACTTGCACCAATTTTTTTGGTGGTAAGTATGAAGAATAAATATATCACTCCTTAATATAACTATTCAATTGACAGATAAATAGTTATGATTATAATTATTTTAGATATATAAGGAGGAACCGGATGAGTGTTATAATACCGGATAAAATAATAGAATCTGCTCATTTATCGGAGGAAGAATTAAAAAAGGAAATAGCCATACTTTTATATAAAAGCGGGCGTATTACTTTAAAACAGGCCAGTGACTTTGCAGAAATGAACCGGATACAATTTCAACACTTGTTAGCCAGTAGAAATATATCAATAAATTATGACATCGAGGATTTTAAAAGTGATATGGAAACCTTAAAAGAACTTGGCCGGATATGATTGTCGTTTTTTAACGGTGTTAAATTCCAATTGTAGTTATATAAGGTGTATCAAACTCATCCCCACTTATCAACCTGGCTTATATAAATCAATTGGATTTATTACATACCCTTTACAAGCAAATTTTTATTCCTGGTTTTTTAGTGTAGCCAAATTTGTAGCCAATTATATGAAAAGGGAGGTATTTTTATTGTTTATAAAAAGCCATACAGCCTTTATCCAGGAAAGGGAAAGGGTGGAAAAATCATCTGGTACTTTCGTACTTATGATAAAAATGGGAACCGCACCACGGGAAAAAGCACCGGACAGACTTGTAAAACCGCAGCCCAACAATACGTTACTGATCTCATTAAAAGGGGGACACTTATTACAAAAGGGAACCCCTCCTTTGAGTAATATGCCGGTGACTGGCGGGTGTGGGGAAAATGCAAGTATATACAAAACAGGCTTGCAAGGGGAATCATCATGTCCCAGGGATATGCAGATACCCGGAGAACGTATCTTGACCAGGGGGAATGGTGGCTTGATGGGGAGTGATCCTTGAATTTATCTTTATTTCATTGTAATATTGTAAAAGAAAATTGAGAATAATCATAGCAAGTAGAGAAACATTATTTAACATGTTTAACGGAGTGTAGAATGGTCTTAAATGAATCAATAGTTAGCCAGGTTCCTTATTTTAAAACATTACATGAAAAAGAAATATTCTTACATGTTATCGGCGCCTTATCCGTAAAAATAATCAGCTTAAGCAAAGCCGGTGAAGTGTTAAAGATAAATAAAGATACTCTCCTGCAATTACTGGACTCTATTGGTTTTAATTATTCATACCTTACTGAATCTGATATAAAAGATGAGCAGGAATGGTAATATGAGTAATGCTTTTTCTGGATAAAAGAAATTCTAATAATAGTTTATCCAGTGGTATTGTTTTTCCTCCAACACACCTGTTCCCTAAAGTCCACACCATGTAACTATCCGGCTTTAACGAATGAAGAATCGGATCCAGGCAGTTATCCAGATCTATGCAAAAAGCCAGTGTTCTGGTGATTCTATCTATTGGCTGTTTTTGTAATGCGGAAAGTATTTGTTTAAGGGATTCTGATTTTTCCTCCAGAGTTTCCCTTTCATTTAAAATATTCTTCCTGCTACCGCCAAGACTTATAGAATCTATACTATATTTTGTTTCCAGCCAATTCCCCCGTGCTTTTTTATCAATATCTTTAAAATCAATCCATTGTAGAGGCAGATAAGAATATTGTCCGTATGGTATTGTTGTACGATTATCGCCGTATACCTGGAAAACCCATCGTATTGTCGGTTTGTTTGTTGGCTTTCTCTTTTAATTCTTTATATACAAATGGGTAAATATTATATACCCATTTTCCCTTGCCCACTTCATAATTTCAGTATCAGGAGCGGTAATTGATCCCACATCTTTCCAATGTAAGGCTGAATATGTATATCCCGCCTTCTCCAAAAAAGGAATCCATGCAGTGCTTAACTTCGTTATAAGCTTCAATTGCAGTTTAAAAAAAGGTAAGTGAAATATTCATATCCAATAAAATTTTCATACAGCATCAATTGATATATCATACTCTTGCGTACGCCATGCGGCATACGCAAGAGCTGCTTTAATATCTTCTTCCAGATAAGGAAATAATTCTAATATCTCCTAAAATCAAAACCGCATGAAGAAATCCCAGGTCTCTTTCGCTATCCAGTTTACGCTTGACCCGGGGTCTGTTGCACTATTCGTATGCCCGCCCTGGAAGGAGCCAAATATCACGGGATACCCCTCCCTGCATCCAGAGAACTCCGTAGAGATATGCGTACTGCCGGTTGCCAGAGGTATGGTCCCCGGGACAGTACATCCATTATCTTCTATGTGCTGTAAAACACAATATTTGCCGCCTTGTTTATTCGCATCGGAGTAGACCCAGCTACAAAGATTATCATCTGTGCCGGTCGTTTGGTAATACGCGATGGGCTCGTGGGTATTGGTTGGGAGCCAGATATTCCAATTTGCCGGGGCATAACAGGCAACCGCACGCAATTCGTTCTGAAAATCCAGGGAAAGCGAGTAGGTAACCATCGCGCCGTAGCTGAAACCGCAGCAGAAAATACGCGAGGTATCCACGCACAGTTTTTCTTTAAACAGATTAAGCATGTCACTGAAGAAGACATGGTCTTTATTATCATTTACACGCCACGGAGTACCGTCGGTGTTTCCCTCGGGTGCAACGAAAATGCATTGGATGTTTGCATTTTGCGCATAGGTTTTGAGTTCGTAATAGTTGTTATTCACGATCGTGTTCATATCTCCACCCATCATATGCATACCGAAAATCAAACGGTAGGGTTTATTTTTATCGTAATTTGCAGGAATATTGATGGTGTATGTCCGGCTGAGACCGGCACTTGAAATCGTGTGGGTACCACTTGTTAAATCCGAAAGGTCTTTGCCGCAACCGGCGCTGCAGTTACTGCAGGAGGGTTCCGCAGTGGGTACCGCTGTTGGTCCCACAGTCGGGCCTGAACCGGGCTGGATGCTGATGCCGTTGATTTTAGGATTTTCTGTTACCAGGGTGAACTGGATAATGATCTGCCCGCTCGAGTCGGCTGTAATCGTGAATGATTGGGCAATGGCCCTGTCCTGGCCTCCTGCGGTCGCGTAGATGTCGAAGCTTGAGAGTACCGTGATGCCGTTGATAGACACGTTGAACAGCCGACTCCCTGAGGACGTCAGATAGGTCTCGGCGAAGTACAGCGTTACAGTATACGTACCACCTGTAGTGAAGCCCGGGATCGTGTAGGTTATCTCTCCGTAACGCTCGTTGTTGAAGAGTGCGGCCGGAGGCGGATTGTCGATGATCTGCGAAACATCGACGCCGTTGCTATTGTTGTAGCTACTCCCCCCGGAGTAGTACTGATCGGCCTGGAAACTTCCTACGGCTGAAGAACTGCCACAAGCGATGGAGATGGCTCCGCCCGGGACCGGCGTAGAAACCGCAGTCGGTGCAGGGGTGACCTCGCACGGGAAGCTCGAAATGAGTCCCACGTACATCTGAGCTACCAGGAGTGCATCGACAATGTCGATTGAATCACTGCAGTTAACATCAGCACACGCGTCATTGTAATTCACAGGATTCAATCCCACGTATGCCTGCGCTATAATAAGTCCGTCTATGATGTCGATTCCCCCGTTCCCGTCCACGTCCCCCATGAGAGAACATGAAGAAGTCTGCGACATCAAAACTACGGGTAACATTAAAAGTATCATGAGAAATAAATAGAATTTTTTCATTTTTTACTCCTTACTTTTGGAATTACACTCTTTTCAGGTATTTACCTAAAATAACAGAATTAATTATATAGATATAGTACATTATTATGAAATAAAAATCTACTTTCGTTATAGCGTAAAAAGTACGAAA
>JAFGQK010000349.1 GCA_016935735.1 Spirochaetales bacterium
AACCTGCTCCGATACCCTGGTTACTACGTTTTTTATGTGTACATTGGTAATATGGTTCGAAAAGATGCTGAATTTGATCCAGAGGAAAATGTTTTTTTAAGATTTATTAGATATGTCATTAACAAGGCATAGATGTAGCTTCCTGTTTTAATTCTTCAATAAAGGCTTCGCGGTAAATATTGGCTTCTCGTTTTGTTTTTTTACCTGTGGATTTCATTCGATTTTTACCTTGCTCGTTAATATACCAGAAACACCAGTTTTTTATTTGCTTCCTGTAGAAAACCTGCTTCACTTCATTTAAAATTTCACCCCTCTAAAAATTTTTAGTAACTCTACAGTAACTCTGACATAAAAAAAACCCCCTGTCAATAGGGGGTCTCTCTAATTTATTATAATAGCTATAATTAGAATGGGCGATGCAGGGTTTGAACCTACGACCTTCTGGGTGTAAACCAGACGCTCTCCCAGCTGAGCTAATCGCCCTTTAACGTGTCATATCATATACTTCATATATATGTCAAGTAACTTGCTGCAAAAAATATAAAACCTTTTCTTTATATTTCATCAATTTTTCCCTGGTTTCATATCATAAGCACAAACAGTTACTTGTTCACACGTTCTACATACTCTTTGGTTTCCGTATTTACCAGTATATTGTCTCCTGTTTTAATAAACAGGGGGACTTTTACCTGAAGACCTGTCTCGATGGTTGCAACCTTTGTCGCACCGGTTACGGTATCTCCTTTTACACCATTCTGGGCATCTACAATTTTAAAAGTCATTTTGAATGGTATAAGGATATCAATAGGATTATTTTCCCAGAGAACAAGTTGATATATATCGCCCTCTTTAAGAAATAACTTTTTTTCTTCCAGTCCTTCTATCGGGATTGCACTCTGTTCATAAGTTTCCGTATCCATAAAATGATAATTTTCACTATCAACATAAAGATACTGGAAATTACGGACAACAACCTCGATATCCTCCACCGTTTCCTGGGATTTGATGGTCTGCTTGAGTACCTGACCTGTTTTCAGATTTTTTAATTTTAACCTGACAAATGCCGATCCTTTCCCCGGATTCACGAATTCTCTTTCAGAAACCATATGGGGTTCATCTTTCACAAGAATAAAATCACCTTTCGAAATAGTACCTGCTTTTATCATATTTCGTATACCCTCCCCGGGCACAAAAAGATTACCATTTGTTTTGCAGGAACATTATCGTTTACGCTTTTAACGCAAAAGTCTATTAGGAATTCCATATCTCTCCTCTTCATAAACAGAATTATGTTTTATTATATTGTATTATAGCAGAGAATGGAAATAAAATCACCCCTTCTATGGATTTTATATTGGTAATTGTCATAAAGAATCTGTCAATTCCCAGGGCTACCCCGGAGCTCGGTGGGAATGATGATTCGAAAATATTTAAAAACTCCCGGTCAATTTCATGAAGTACCAGGGCCTTTTTTTTTCGTTCAGATTCATTGCTGAATAATTTTTTAAGTATAACAGGGTCTGTTTCTTCTGTATAGCAATTTGCTATCTCATTTCCGGTGATATATAATTCCCACCGCTCATAATAGGGGAGTGAATCCTTTTTTTTTGCCAGTGCCGGGATACAGGAGGGATAATCATAGAGAACAACCGGTTTTTCCACCGGGAGGAAAGGTTCTATGTAAGTGAGAAACAATGTATTAAAGACTTCCTCCTTGTCCGGGGATTTTGTTTCCTTTCTATCCAGTCTTTTCCATAGGGCATGTTCAGCCGGATTTAATAACAACTCATCCAGATCTGTATGCAGATAATGGTGAAAGGCTTCTTTCATGGACATTTTTATAAAAGGAGGGGTAATATCAACAGGTAATTCGCCATCGATATTCTTTGCAATATACAGGCAAAGTTCCTCTGTAAATGCCAGTGAATCCATATAATCATAATGAACAGAATACCATTCGCACATGGTAAACTCGGGATTGTGCAGTGCACCCAGGGATTCCCCGTTCCTGAAACACCGGGTAATCTGGAAAATATTGCCAAAATCGCTGGCTAACAGGCGTTTCATCCATAATTCAGGCGAAGGAATAAGATAGCAGGGAAGTGCCTTGCCATATCCATCGAGATATTCTGTTTTGAATACTTCGATTGCCGGTTCAGGCAGGAGAAAAGGGGCCAGGATTGGTGTTTCAACTTCCAGATATCCGTTATTTAAAAAAAAATCCCGCAAGATTTGGAGAAACCGTGATTTTTTTCTTGCTATTTCAGCTTTTTTATTCATGATTATGTTAATAACCCGGGAGGAATAATCACCTTTCCCTGTCTTTGTATCCTGAAGGGTGTTGAAGTAATATCAAGAACAGTGGAGGGGATATTCTCTGCCACATCGCCTGAATCCACAATCAGATCAACCTCGTTTTCGAATTCCGCAATAATATCGTTTATTTTCCAGAGGGGTTCATTCCCTTCCCTGTTTACACTTGTAGAAAAAAGAGGACTGCCGATACGGTAAAGCAATTTTCTTAAAAAGGAATCATCCGGAACACGTAATCCGGCACTTCCGGATTCCTTTAAAGGAATGATGATGGTCAGGGCTCCCGGCCAGAGTTCGGATAATGCCGGCGGGAGAATGATGCCGGAATATTTTGCCAGCCAGCTTTTATCCGGGATGAGCTGCACCATGGGTTTTCCCGGGTCCTTGTGTTTAATCCGGCTGATTCGGTCCCCGGTATCCGGGGCAATACCGGTCAATCCGTAAATCGTATCACTTTTAACGATTGCCACACCCCTGTGAACAAGGATATCTGCGAGGATTTGAATGCACCCGGGATTATTATAATTGATGATCATGATTTTTCCTCTGTTTTAACAGGATAAACAAGATGCCCAAAAAGACACTTGCAGAGAATCCGATTATTTTTAATAGAAGATTTCGTTCCGGTCTTCCTCTTATTTCTTTAATAATAGTGCCGATCTCATAGAGTTTGCCGGGGGTAACATCTTCATTTAAGAAAATAATATTTTCATCACTGCCATAATATCCCAGTTTTCTTGCCAGAATACGTATTACTTCCGGGTTCGATCTGAGTAATTTGATCTTCTGCACCAGCTGCATATTCTTTTTTTTCAAATCCTCAATATTCCGGCAAAGAATATCACGATGTTCTTTATAGAGCATAAAGGTGAGATATCCGTCATCCCCGAAGAAAAGAACAAGCAAGGATCCGAGTATAATACCCAGGTAAAGAATAATAAGAATATGATAAAATTTCATCTATTATTTACTACGGCTGGAAACCGGGCTTCCTTAACGGTTACCGGTCAAATTATCTATAATCTTTTTGTCTTTTAACCATGTCTGACATTCCAGTATAATGGTCAAAGCCACGTTTCCGGCTTCTGATTGATAATAATTCATAACGAAGGCTTAAGCCCACAACCCAATTAACAAGCTATCCAGGTTCTTTTTATTATACTGCTCTCATTAACCTGGCGGCCAACGTTTATCTATTTTGCTTAAAATCTTGTTAAAATAACGGGTTTCTGCGATATCATCTATTATTGCACCCAGATTGTTTTCAGGAAGGCCAATTAAGAACTTTACAGAGAAAAATCAAGCAATAGCGGGCAGTAAAAAATTAATAAAATCCGATAATAGTTTTTGAACTTCTTCCCCGGATAATTGACCATGACAGGAACGTTATCCTTACAGAAAGCATCCTGCCCGGTAAAAACCTTAAAGCTACTCCGCCCCGGATAGGGGAACCCGTTTATAGGACTATGACGACAACACCCGATTTCTTCCCACTCTTGACTTCCAGGATTTATCCGGGGTAGGGTGGTATAATACTCATAAAAAAGGATAAGCGATTATGGATTTTTTTACCTTACTTACCGACTCAATGAAAAGCAGGAAAAGCCTTCTCTGTGTCGGCCTTGACCCGCAGGATATCCCGGAAAATGCCGGGGATATAACAGAGATAATCGTCAAGGAAAATAAACAGCTTATAAAAGAGACTTCCCCGTATGCTGCCTGCTACAAACCCAATAGTGCCTTTTATGAAGCATATGGCCATAAAGGAATAAAAGCCCTGGAGGAAACACTCAAACACATCCCCGAAGGGATTCCTGTGATTCTCGATACGAAACGTTCGGATATCGGAAATACAGCCAGGGCATATGCCCGGGGTATATTCAAAACACTGAATGTTCATGCCACGACCCTTAATCCATACCTGGGAAAAGAATCCGTATTCCCGTTTCTCGAATACAAAGACAGGGGGCTTTTCCTCCTCTGCAGGACCACCAATCCCGGTTCCGGCGTTATCCAGGAACTTGAGGTAAAACAGAAAAACAGGGTAACAGAAAAGACTGTTCCCCTGTACCTCCTGGTTGCAGAGGAAGTCTGCTCCTGGGGTAAAAATATCGGACTCGTTGTTGCAGGTAATGATCCGGGTGCCCTGAAAGCAGTGCGGGAGATTCTCCCCGATGTGTGGATACTTGCACCGGGGATCGGGTCCCAGGGGGGGGAGGTTGATGATGCAATTGCTGCCGGGTTAAGGGATGATGGTTATGGCTTGATAATCAATGTTTCCCGGGGTATTTCCCGTGCATCATCACCGGGTGAGGCGGCCAGGTCGTTTGCAGAGGTAATCAATAATGCAAAGCAAAGAAGAAGGCCTTCCATGTTTCCCGGCGTCTCTTTTTTCGAGAGCCGGAAAAAACGACTTGTCCGGGATATCATACGCCAGGGTTGTTTTAAAACAGGTTCCTTTACCCTTAAATCCGGGAAGGTCTCGCCATTCTATATTGACCTGCGTCTTCTTATCTCGGATCCCACGCTTCTTTTAAGGGTTGCAGATGAATATTGCAGGATGCTATCTGACCTGGATTTTGACCGGATAGCAGGAATTCCCTTTGCAGGGATCCCGATTGCCACAGGTGTTGCTTTTCAACTCTCTGTACCCATGATATTCCCCAGGCTTGAAAAAAAGGATCATGGATCCGG
Organism: Spirochaetales bacterium; assembly: GCA_016935735.1. GTDB lineage: Bacteria > Spirochaetota > Spirochaetia > SZUA-6 > JAFGRV01 > JAFGRV01. The sequence goes on from JAFGQK010000349.1 coordinate 5,008, forward strand.
CAATCGTATTGAAGGTGAGTATAAAAATAAGGAAAGAATCGTTCTTGTTGATGATCTTATTACCACGGGAAAAAGCAAGTTCGAGGCCCTTGATATCCTTGAAGCAGCAGGTCTTCTGGTAAGCGATCTCGTGGTTCTTATTGAACGGGGAACAGAAGGAAGAAATGATCTTGCCGGAAGGGGGGTAAGACTTCATACCTGTTTTACCGTGAATGACTTTATTAACGAATGCAGGGACATGAACATGATTTCAGGGGACGAACACCGGAAGATCGAAGAGTTTTTAGCCGGATAGGAAAAGGGAAGCGGAAAGCTGCTCTGTTACGGATGTTTTACAGGATACCGATTTTCAACCCGCCGGCAGAACTCATTCAATTCATCGATATAAATGGTAAGTATCTTATTGCATAGTTTTATTCGTATTTCCGGTTGTAAGGGGAATGATATACCGGAACGGTTGTTAATCATTTCCATCCATAATTCTTCGGAAATGATAAGGGAAAGACACTTCATTTTTGCAATACATGAGGGAGTATCCCCGGAGAGGTCTCCATATTCAGCTATTTCGACTGCCCTGAAAAAAACATTGCAGATAATTTCAAGTGCACGCTCAAACCGCATCATAAGCATTTCATAGGGAACCAATTCCCTGGCTGAATAAACACCTTTTTCGTCCAGGATTCCAAGATTCTTTCTTTCCCTGGTAAGCGAGAGAATGGACTGTTCAACTTTCACAAAGTTTGTATTGATAACATCCTTTACACCTGTCATTGTCATACCTTAACTTTCAGACGTCCCTTTGGATGGGGTATTTCCCTGTTCAGTGCCTTTGCATTCTTTATCCATTCTGCAATCACCGGCCCCACCCTGGATACCGCTTCCTCATAAGAAGCCCCGGAAGCCATACACCCGGGCAGTTCGGGAACCTCTGCAATAAAAGAATTATTCATATCATTCCAGTAAACCAGGATTGCGTATCGAAGCATATCATCCTCCTTTTTACCCGGGGTGACAAAACAGGTGTAAAAAAATCCTGCCGCTTTCATTATACCCGGATACTGCCATTATACACAAAATAAAAATTACGCCAATTCTAATCTGGCCGCCGGATAATCTTCGGCTGCCATTTCTTTATCACCTTCCCTTTTATCTTTTTTCCCTCATCACAAGTTACACCATTTTTCCCGGATGTTACCGTCTGCGTATTCTCCTGTTTCCGGAAAGATTGATTCTGGTAAAAGGGATCTGTCAGGGTAAGAAACCCCAGGTACCTGTCATAATCTTCCAGGGCAATAACAGGCACCACTTCATGGACGTTGACAATAATCTGATTCCCGCCGCAGGTTTCGGCAACCCGGGTAAGATTATCATAACGCATGGACAACTGGTTCCCGCTTTCATCGTCTTTTGCCCCGAATATTATCTGGGTATAATCGATATTGTTTTTTTTGAAGAGCCGTCCGTAATATAATGTTTCTTTAAGATCCGCTGGTGTACTATCGGTAAAAAGAATCACATAATTATGACGGGCCGTATCCTTAAAATGAAGAACTTTCTTTATAAAAGATGAATAATTGCTTTCCCTGCCGGGAAGCTCTTTACCTGTTAACGGGAAATGAGCCGGTCTGCATTCATGAGAAAAGGCATAGAGTTTCATTTCAGTATGGGTAAGAAGATTGTTGAGCTCCGTATGGAAAAAATGCAGACAGGAAAAAACAATATCGAGTTTTCTTTCCTGTCTCATGCTTCCTGAAAAATCCACCACCAGGTGGAAAAGAATCTCTTCATCAAGAGGCAGGTGAAATTGTGTATAAATTTTCCCTGTAAGCAGGTGGCCCAGGGTAATAGGGGTGGTAAGTGTATGAAAAAGTGAAGGGATAATATCCTGCCCGGACGGCCCCGGGATACTGAATGAATTGTAAACATCCTTTATAAGATATGATTTTTCTATAGAGTTTGTATCGAGTGAGCGTGTATTAACGGTGACCGGGAGATTGCTTTTCTTGAAGATTTCCTCTTTTTTACTGACAAAAGCAGAACGTAATGCAGCAATCTTTTCAATTGTCTCCCTTGTATCCTTAAGATTTCTTGACAGCTTTGAGGGACTGTATCCTGTCTTTACCCTGGCAACCAGAATGTCCCGCTTGGAAAGGAAATAATACCTTTTTGTTAAATCTTCTATCAAAGACGGGGAAAGGACAGGGAAATCTCTCAGTTCAAAAGGAACAGTATCATTGATTCGTATACCGCCAAGAAATATCATTCCCGCCTGAATATCTTTCCATTGAACCCTTTCTATCTTTTTTAAGCCTTCCAGGTATACCATATTTCCGGTTATTTTGCTTTCTATAATAGTGCCTTTATTCCTGCTTTATCCGGGTATTCTTTTCCGGTAAAAAGCCTGAACTGGACAAATCCCTGACCGAGCAGCATTTCTTTTCCCTGGATAATGGTGCAGCCGGCCTGTTCCGCCCGCTTCAGGAAATTCGTCATTGCCGGTTTATAAACAATATCATAGGCAATCTCATGTCCTTTAAACCGGTAACCGGGCACAGGATCTCCCTGGATATCAGGCTCCATTCCCACCTTTGTTGTCTGGACAATAATATCCGAATATGATGACATTCGTTTCAGCCCTTCGGAATCCAGCCCGCCCCATGCACAGTGATAGGGGGATGCGAACATTTCCGCTTTTCCCACTGTTCTGTTCAGAATGAGCACATCGACCCCTTCCGATACAAGGGAAAAAACAACCGCTTTTGCCCCACCCCCGGCCCCAATCACCGTTGCACGGAGATTGTTGAAAGACTCAAGGCGTTTGTTTTCTCTTAACGGTTCCATAAAACCGGTTCCATCGGTATTGACACCACGCCATCCTGGATCCAGCCGGAGGACGGTATTACATGCGGCAATCTGCTCCACGCTTTTATCCTGTTGAGTAAGGTACCGGATTACCTCTTCTTTATGCGGGATTGTCACTGAAAAACCCTTTATGTCAAGAAATTCCGCAACAGGGAAGAAATCCTTTACCGAATCCACTTGAAAAGGGATATACACCGCATCCAGGCCGGTCTGCGAAAACCCCCTGTTATGTATTGCAGGGGAAAGAGTGTGCATGACCGGGTTGCCGATTATTCCATATAAAGCCGTGTTTCTGCTGATATTCCTGAACCGGTAAAGATTTTCAAGTGCTACAGGATCGATATGACCGGGTGCAGCGCACTTTTGCGGGGCCGAACAATAGGTAAGAAACGATCCAAGGTATGAAGCAAGAATCCTTGTTGGAAAACCGAAGGTGCCCATACCGAGTAAAATTTTCCTGATTCCTTTACATTCTTTATAGCTGTGAAGCAGACGGTCCAGATCCTTCGTACACAGGGGCATGACTGCTGCCTTGGGTATTTCTCCCGGTCTCTGACCGGATTTTTTTATCCGTGATGCAAGGTCATGCGGAACACCGTTAAAATCATGGAACGAACGGATTATTGTTTTCCCCTTTTCCTTGATGCGGGCTGTAATATCCTCATTTTCCAGATCCTCTTCCAGATCGACGAACTGGTATTTTCCGGCAGATCCCTTTTCCAGGAGTGCACACCGTTCATTCTCACCGGAAGTATACATCCCGCCATCCGATTTTCTCCTGATGGTAAGGATAGCAGGGATATCGGTCATTCCCGGGAACTTATCCAGGTACCGGAGTTCTTCTTTATCGAGAAAATCGGCACGAAGCTCCACCATATCAATATGATCCTTATATTCCAGGATTCTCTTGATATTGTTATCCAGGGTCGATTCGGTAACTGCCAGACAGATAAAGCTTTTCTCCATAAATGATATCCTTTTGCTTTATAGTAACACAGATAAACAAAGAGATGCAATAAAGGGGGTGCAAGTTTAAGATCGGTTTTTTTTACCACGGAACACCTGGAACAAGATGGAAGGAGGAAGAGAAGTATGAAGGATGAATTATGAATTATGAAGGATGAAGGGTGAAGAGATAAGCCGGGGAATATGGGAAAAAAAATAAAAAAATTGCTTTTTTATGAATGCAGGACGATATTTTGGGGCGTTATATATTGCAGGAATATCTTTTTATAAGGAGGGTGAAATGGGCCTGCCGAAATTGCACGAATTTCATTTTGTTATCGGTCACCGTATGAGAATACGTCTGGAAGAACTGGATGTTTTTGGAGAATTAGATAACATTTCAGGAATCGTTGTAAAGATTCTCTCGTTACTTGTACCAGTCATAAAACGGGAGCATGACTGGGGGGAGCAGCGGGATAGCCGGTATGAGTATGTCTCTCCCGACCTGGAGGAAGACCGTGTGCATACGCATGCATACCTGCCCGAGAATCTGTACAGGAAGATAAAGTTGATTCACCATGATTTGAATTTTTTTAGTTTGGCTCAGATTGTACGGTTTTTTATAGTGGTGTTTTTTGAACTGGTAGATGAGTATAAAGAAGATGTCTTGAAGGAATTGGAAAGGATGTTTAAAGAATGGAAAAAAGAAACCAAAGACAACCGCCTAACACTGCGTGAGTATATGCGACAATTAATGATCGTTGTACAACATTTACGCAAGGGGAAAAGGATAATTACTGTTTACGACCATCGTTTTATGCCATTCTGGCGGTTAAGACTTTAAAAACATCAACAACCGCACAAATCCTTAAAAACCGGATAACACTCTATCTCTTTATCACACTCAAACCTCGTGCAACAGTAAAAAATCTGTGAAATCCTGTACTGCATATCTTACGTAAAGAAAAGTTATTATCTACCTAAATGCTTCCAGGTTTTAAAAACTATCTGTGGTTATGATAACTGTTTACGTTTATTTCCATTGCACGAGGTCTGAAGTTATCTTAAAGCAACAAGTATCAAAACAGGATTACTTGTAAATTTCAATCATTTTCCCAATTTGCACATTAAACGAATAATTTCATCATTCTACTTCTCTGTGTTTTAGTGTCTTCAGTAGTTTGTTATCTTTTTGCCAAGGGTTTTGCCCAATATCAAATTCCCACCCCAATAAGGGCAAGGTTTTTATTACACTCCAGATTGGATGTCATTCTTATGACTTCCCGATACAGACTGCTTCAGCGCATAATTATTTTTATCAACTACTGCACGATTTCCTTTGCCCGTTGCAACAGTGTCTCTGGTACCTTTAATCCCATTCTTTCAGCCTCTTTAAGATTGATGTACAGGTCCTGCTCGGGGGTTAATACCGAGATTGTGCCGGGCGGGGTACCCTTGAAAATTTTATCGGCAAGTGGTGCAGCCAGTTTACCTACATCGATCATTTCCGGGGAATTACCGAATAAGGCCCCCTGCTTCACCATGCTAAGAACTCCGGCGCCTAACGGTATTTTATGTTCCAGCGCAAACTTGCAGAGCATGGCAAAACCTTCAGGACCTTGATTCAAGCCGTCCGACATGGTGAGTATGGCGTCGATGCCGGGATCGGTTGACTGAGCCCGCGCATCCAGATCGGCCTGCAGTTCTCCCAGGGCAGCAGCAGGTACTTCCACCAGTGTTACACCAAGGGACTGGGCGGCTGGACGTAATGCCTCCAATCCGGAAGGGGTATTGGGATGATTTTTATCATAACCCACCCAAATACGTTTCGCATCCGGTGCTATTTCGAGTATGATTTCCATACGCCTGGTGAGTACCTCCGGGCCGGGGTTGCGTACGCCGGTCATGTTCCCCCCGGGTTTACGAACACTCTCCACCAAAGGGGTTCCTTCCAGATTGGCCATGGCGAAGACAACGGGTATATCGGTTCCTTTGGTCGCTGCCCAGGCAGCAAAAACCATCGGGGTGGGGAATGTCAATATCAAGTCCACTTTGTCGTCTATGAATTTCTTCACTTCGGCCTGGGACTCGGCAGAAGTCGCTGTCTGTGGCATCTCCTTATCGATGTACACAATGTTCTTCCCCTCGATGTATCCTAACTCGGCCATTTTGGCCGTAAAGCCGTCACTGATGATGACAAAGGAAGTACATTGCCGACTATTTTGACACCTGTCTGATTTTGAAGAATAGGTTCCATTTTTTTTTCAGCGTCAATCTTGATCTTTTCCACCACATTATTCAAGCCTTCGGAAAGCTTTACGATATCCGTAACAATAGCCAATGTCTGTCTGGCTGTTTCTGCGGACTGCCTGGCGATTTCCGCCATCTGCTTCATGGTTTCCGAGGCCTGTTTTGATCCTTTTTCCTGTTGTTTTATGGATACATCGATTTTCTGGGTAAAGGTATAATGGCTGTCGATTTTCTCAAGAAGGTTTTCAATACTGTCATACACCGTTTTTACGGTTTTTCCGCCCTCGATCACTTTGCCGGATTCGCTTTCCGACGATATGATGATGGAATTTAAAAAATTATGGATTTCTTTTGCAGCCTGATCCACATTCTTTGCATAGGTGATTGTCTCCTTTGACAACTCCCGGATCTCCGCGGCAACCACGGCAAACCCTTTTCCTGATTCACCGCTGCGTGATGCCTCTATGGAAGCATTGATGGAAAGGATATTCGTTTTGTTTGCCACCTCCTTGATGATTTCCACCATCTCATTAATCAGGGTGGAACGTTTGCCCAATTCCCCGATCTCCGAGGTATTTTTACTGCTGATTTTCCCTGCATCTTCAAGCTGGGATACTGTGGTGAGTAACTGCTGCTCGTTTTCATGCAGCACTTTTATGATTTCCTCGTTGGAGAAGACAAGCTCTTCGACATTTTTGGTTATCTGTTTGGCCGTAATGGTCAGCTCTTCAAGGGTGGCGGATACTTCGGTAATACCACTGGCATATTCATTTGCCCCGCTTGTCTGTTCCTGGCTGGCCGCCTCGATCTCCCTGGTGCTCGAATTGAGATTGACGATGATCTCTTTTGCTTTTGTGATAATTTCGGTAAGGATTTGATTTGTCTGCTTGAAACCCTCTGCCTTATTTCGCAGCTGGGCAGTCATGCTGTTGAATGCGGTGGCAAGGGTTATATTCTCTTTCGAGCCCGCTTCTTTGGCCTGCAGTTCTGTTTCGCCGTCTGCAATGCGGGATGCAGTCTTTGTAAGGTGAATAATCGGAAGCGCCAGACGGCGGGCAACCAGGATACCGATAAAGCCCGACAGGAGTGCCAGGACCAGCATGATGAGGAAGGAAAAAAATATCATTCGGAAAACATCGCTATAAGCTTCTCCTGCAGGCATTTCAGTCACAACAGCCCAATCCGGTGTACCCAGGCAAAGATATGTTCCCAGGCAATCGGTATTCATGATCCCTTTATAAAGGATGACCTGCGATTTCCGGGTGTTGTTCGTATCTTCAATAAAAGACTTCACCGTTTTTATATTGCTTAAATTATCCCCTTTCAATACCCTGGAGAAATCCTTGAATGCAATTAATACTCCTCTTCGATCAACGACATAAGCTACTCCCTTGTTTCCTACTTCAATATTTTCCATTAAATCCCACATGAATTTGAGTTTCATTTCTATTATTAAAATTCCCTTTATTTCTCTAAGTGCGTTTTTATCCGGTACTGCGATTATTATCAATGGTTCTACGGATTCTGTATCGAAATAGACGGGGCCTATATATCTATCTTCAGTTTTCAATTGTTCTACAATATCATTCCCTGGCTTTGATAAAAACTCGTTGAATAAATTCTGGGAAAGGCGTGAGACATGTGACAGGATATTCCCGTAAGCATCCAGGAAAATAATGTGCCGGAAAGAGGGTTCAATAGCCAGTATATCATTTAAAAGCCGGATTTGTCCGGATTGGGAAACAGAGGTCAAATCCACAAAACCGGTAAAGCTTTCCATGATAAGCAATTTCTCTTTTATGAAATTGCTGACAGTGCTTGCGGCCTCCTTTGCAATAACCTGTTGTTTATCAGTAATGGCTGTTTGCTGTATCTGGAAATAGAAGAAAATTTGGAGGCTGCTGAAAAGAAATAATATAAGCACACTCAGGAGAAAAAAAGCGAGTGCCAGGGTAAATGTAATGGATATTCTTTGTTTCTTCATACTTACATTCCTCGCTATTTCATCATTACCCAGCTTTTACACATTCTTATTCTGATTATCAGTATTACTCCTCTCCATTATTTAAGTACAACTTTCCGGTTTTATCCTTTAAAAGTCATCAGTATTAAGTATAAATACCACAGGTAAAAAGTCAAATAAAAATGACAGGGGAGATTGATGAAATTTTAAAAGACAGAATTAAGAATTTTCCGAATTCACCTTTGTCTTTACTATAAGTGGGGTTCAGTTGTGTTGAATTCTCTTCAACATTCGTTGAAGTACGATTGTAATTGTTAAGGTACTTTTCGTAAAGCGGAAAAGGTCTTTATTTCAAAACCCATTTTCTTAAATCTCAGGGATGTTTCCTCACTGGTCCAGAATTTATACTCATTAATTCGAATATCGATATCCCCGAATGGTTGTTGTCCCTCCGGGAGAATACCCTGGTGAGTGAATATATAATGAATCCCGGGGGTGAGGTGTTGAAACATTTCCCAGTATGCTTCTGTCCTGTTCTCCAGGGATTCATTTTTTCCTCCCGGTACGGTGTATATCCCGGTATACGAGGTAACAGGCAGGTATTTTTCCCATTCAGCAGGCATTCTTCCCTTTTGAAAAACAGCGATAAGTGGAATTTCATATTGCCGTGAGAGTTCGAATGCTGCGGTAAAAAGTTCCGGGGAGAGAAAATAGCAGCCCATGTGTGAATCAAGGTGCGATATCTTTATTCCTTCGTCTTTTATCTTCTTAATCTGGGCTTCCCATTCGATTTTTGCATGTTCCGGTTTTACGTTCTGCTGTACTTCCTGCTGGGTGTGCCACATGGTCCCGTCTTTGCTGTACAGGCTGGGGGCGGTTTCCCCGGGCGTCAGCGGTTTCCAGTCGCCGGTAAGTGAAAGGTGGATGCCGATTTCAAACCCGGGATGTTCTTTTAATATGGAAATTGCGCGCCCGGCATCATGTCCCCCGGGGACAATGCTTGCGGAACTTATTTTTCCTGCAAAATACGCATCCAGCGTGGAATCGGTATAAACCGGGGTAATTCCCACATCATCCCCATTTACAATAAGAACAACTTCCCCCGCCGGGACCCCCGTGGATTCATGTTGTGCTGATTTTTTTACACACCCGGTAAACAAGGCCAAAAAAAATAAAAATAAGCAGATAAATCCGCTTAGTTGTATTATTTTTTTATGCATCGTGTCCTCCTTTCTTTATATTATATACATCTGCCGGATGATTCAATCAGAAAAAAATAACTGCTCATACCATCCGCCGGCGGTTTGTTCCCGGCAAATAGGAAAAAAGGCCTGGCAGGGAACTGGAAAAAGAAAGGATTGTTAATAGGTAACATTGTCTATAAAACAATCCGGTAACCCTGTAATCCGTTCAAGTAAATTGATATAGGTATTATAAAAAGAGGTAATGACACTTTTTTTAAAAAAAGTATAATCATACATGCAGTTCATTTGTATACCATTTTTGTATTGATGCATATCCAGATGCATATTCATCTGGAGATGGAAATTCGCTTTATGATACCGGCAGTCAAAATCCGTAAGCTCCATGTTTTTTGTGTATCCCGTTGTCATGGTCATAAGTATCGGTACCTTCTCTTCAATATCCCTGATTCCCAGTCTGTAACAAAGGTCATTAATATCGATGATCTTGTTTGAATAAACATTTAACATACTTTTATTCATATCAGAAAGAAAGGTTTTCACCGTTTTATTCTTCTCAATTTTAATCCTGACGATAACCAGGTTTAAAAGATACCCGACAATGGTCTTTAATTTCTGATTCTCCCTATTAATGACATTAACGGCAATTAAATTATCGTAACAACCGGTGGATTTGAAAATATGGATATGTAATGCGGCTATTAAAAGGCTGAACAAACTGATATGTAATGTATTTGCGAATTGCTGTATTTTTATAAAAGGTTCCGTTTTGAGAAAGAATATATACTCCGCTCCCCTGTTTTTCCGTGGATCGATCATGGGTGATAAAAATACTCTTTTATATTTTTCCCGCTTTTTTAATGAAAGTTTTTCGATAATACCCTGCATATACCTGTACTTTTCTTTTGATAAATAGTTCAGATTCTTTTCACTTTCCGGCTTCCTGAAAGCCAGTCCATCAGTCAGGTTTTTTTCAGGAAAATCCTTTAATTGTTCAAGCCAGAATAACAGTTCATCTTTCCCTTTCCTGCTGTCCGTCACACGAAGAACCCATTCGGTATAATCCTTAAACTGGATTTCCGGCGGTGGCATATCCCCTGTTTTATCTTCAAGGGCCGCCCTGTAAAAGGTAAATAAATCATCCCTTAATATATCCATGGACCATCCGTCAGAAATGGTATGATGCATAACAAAGCATAATGTATAATTATACTCTCCTGTCTGTATTAATGCCCCTTTAAATAACGGTTCTTTTTCAAAATCAAATATGGTATTCTTTAATCGATTTTCTATATCCTTTATTGTATGTTGCCTGTTTTTATCTGTCTGTAAGTCGAAAAATTCAAACCTGGCAGCAACATCATCGCACGCCAGAATCTTTTGTTTTACTGCACCATCAATAAACAGAAATACCGATCTCAGTACTTCATGCCTTTTCACTATTTCATTATATGCCTTCTTAAGTGCGTCAATATTAATATTATCAAGGGGTGTCGAACTGAAAATATTGACCGGCACAGGATGTTCGGCCAGCTGGTTGAAAAACCAGAATCTCTCGACCAATGCCGGAACATCATAATATTCTTTTGGCTCAGCAGGCTTTAAAACAATATCCTGTTCACTCTTTATTCCCCGGATTTCAGTACCATTTTTAAGATACTCATCCTGGAGATAAAGTGCGAAATCCTTTATTGTCCTGGATACCAGTACCTTTGATATATCAATCTCCTTCCCTAAAATACTTTTTAACCGGGAAACGATGTGAACTGCCAGGAGGGAATCCCCGCCAAGTTCAAAATAATTTTTATTTATATTAATTTCCGCAACCCCCAGGGACTGGCCCATAATTGAGCCGACAAGCAGTTCTGCTTCAGTATAATTATTATCCTCTTCCCCGGTTACCTTTACCTGTATATCCCGTGGAGGAATAGTGTTGCCTGCCGTTGCTGTTTTTTCGGCGTTTGTATCAGGTGAAGGCTTTTCAGGAATATCAAGCCAGCATCTTCTTTTCTCGAAACAATAGACCGGCAGGCTTATAATGGAACCGGGAATTGAATTATAAAAAATGTTCCAGTCTATATCCGCACCTTTGCAATACAACCCGCATAATTGTTTCAGAATTTCTTCCTCTTTCCCTTTTCCCCTTGTATGCCTGCTTACAAGGATTTTTGCTGTTTCATTAATTTCATTCAGTATCCCGGTTGTAATCGTATCAGGAGTGTTATGTGATACTGCTTTGTTTTTTATCGTTACATGCCCGTAATACACATGATCATTCTTAATACCTGATAATTCACCTGCTTCCTGCAAAGTGTTTACCAGTTCTTCTTTTGAAGCGGTGAGTATCGCCATTCTGTAATTATAGTGATTCCTGCTTATATTCCGGGTATAGCAGATATCATGGATAGTATATAACGTGTTCTTTTCAAGGAACAAAAGATATTCATAAATACTCATTTCAAGCGATTCTTCGGATTTGGCAGATAACGTAAATATATGTAACACTTCTGATCCGGGTGCTTGCATATTCTGTCCTGCAGGAGCTTCTTCCAGAATGACATGGCAATTGGTCCCGCTCAGCCCGAAAGAACTGACACCACATCTCCTGGGGGAATCTTCTGCAATCCAATCTGTTAACCTGTCATTTATATAGACGGGAGAGTCTATAAAATCAATCTGCCTGTTCGGTTTATTAAAATGAATAAGGGGTGTCAGTTTTTTATTTTTAAGCTGGAGTACTGCTTTTATAAAGCCGGCGATCCCGGCAGTATTATCAAGATGACCTATATTTGATTTTACCGAACCAATCGCACAAAACTGCTTCTTCCCCGTAAACCGGCTGAATGCCCCCTGTATTCCGCTTATTTCAACCGGATCCCCCAGTTTTGTGCCTGTGCCGTGAGTTTCTATAAAGGAAATTGTTTCCGCATTTATCCCGGCATCTTTCCAGGCATTTACAATCACATTCTCCTGGGCCGCCCCATTCGGTGCGGTAATCCCTGCCGAACTCCCGTCCTGGTTTATTGAACTGCCTTTAATAACAGCATAAATATTATCCCTGTGCTTTATAGCCTTGTTAAGCGGCTTTAGGATAACAGCCCCGGCACCTTCACCCGAACCAATACCGTCGGCAGAATCATCAAAGGCTTTTGATTTTCCGCTCGAAGATTCGACACCGAATCGATACTCCCTTTTTAAAGGAAGAAGGTTAGTGCTTACCCCGCCTGCAACAGCCATATCGCAATCACCGTTTTTAATGCCCTGGCAGGCCAGGTGAACGGCAACAAGGGAAGAAGAGCAGGCAGTATCCACGACCAGGCTGGGGCCGGTAAGATTCAGAAAATAGGCAATACGGCTTGCAATGATGGCAGACAGGTTTCCCGGTAAAGATATTGCTATGGAAGAAGGCTCAATTCTGGAGATAAACTGCCGGTAATTATATAGGGTATCATGATAACCCAGGTAAACTCCCGTTTTACTCCCGGATATCCTGTCGTTGCCGTATCCTGCATCCTCGAGGGCTTTCCAGGAAATTTCCAGGAAAAGGCGCTGATTCGGATCCATAAGGATAGCTTCCCTGGGAGATATATTAAAAAAGGAATAATCGAATTTATCTATTTCATCAAGGTAAGAGGCAATATCATACTGGTATTCGCCTTTCTTATTATCGATAAACCGCATATATGAGTCTGCATCTTTTTTCCTGGTTTCCGGGAACTCCATAATGCAGTCCTTCCCCGCAGCAAGGTTATCCCAGAATTCATCCACCGTATCTGCCAGCGGCATTTTCAGGGCAATGCCGATTACCGCTATATCTTTAGAGGATAGTTCCTTTATTACAATATTTTTCCCTTTATTTCCTTTATCCAGTTCTGTTAAGCGTAAGTCCAGCATATGTATATTTTTCCCGCTCCTTTCATGGTTATTCCTGCAGGAATCTGTCAGTTTTCCCCTGTATCCGGACTACTGTATTTGAATAGAGTATATTCAGCCGGTAATAAAGTAGTTGTAAACATTGTACGGCTTCCGTCAACTGTCCCCTGTAATTCCCTGTTATGAGAGAGATCCCTTAAAGTGCCCTTTTTTTTATTCAGGATAATCTTTATCTGCGTATTATATGGAAGCAGGGAAGCAGTGATAAAAGTGGAATTGTCGTACAGGAAAAGGGCGATTTTATCTGCCCCTTCGATCCATATCGTTTCATGAAAGAAAATAATTTGTTTTACTTTGTCAATAATTTCTACAGGCAAATTATATAAATCGCCGGAATTCTCTGGAACAGCCAGTATATAGATATTCCCTTTACTGTAATGGTCTTTCAGCAGAAGGGGAAAACTGTTAAAATCACACATGCCGGCAATTAATGGATATGCCTCGTTCACGGGAAATTCCACCTGGGGAAAAAGAATGGATGTTCCCCCGTCAATATACCGGTTAAAAGCCGTTTCAAACATTGTATGGGCAAACTTCTTCATACTGATTTTTTTCCCTGTTACCTTTACCCCTGTTATTTCATCGATTCCCTTTTCCTGGAGTGTTTTCAAGAGTCCGGATGTAATCAAAAGATCATTCCCTTTGTTCAGGTGCTTTTTCATTTTATCTATTATCTCACTATCTGTTGCGGCATTCTCGGTTAAAAATACCAGCCGGTCTGTATCCGGGAAATGACAATGCGGCTCTAAAGGGAATCCCAGTGAACCGAAATAGGTATGTATATAATTCTCTCCCGAGGAGTGAAACGGCTTGTAACACGGTAATCCGGCCGGGTTGCCAAGATGATGATATAATGAATCAAATTCCCTTAAAATACTTCCCGCCAGGGGGATAAAAAGCTGATGTGATTCCAGTAATAAATCAAGGCTAAAAAGGGTAATCTCACCGGGTTTTGAAAACAAAAGGAATAATAACTGCATGATATAATCCGCTACATTATGCCGGCAATCAAACGCATCCAACCATCCGCCATAATTTTTGCCCGGTTTGATTTTATCCATATAACGCATTATAAAGTAGCTCAAGTATTTCTGTGTATTCTGCCAGGTATATTCCGGATCCCTTGTTTCAACGCCGGTATAGAGGGCATCAAAGATCATGGGCTCTTTTTCCAGGTCATATCCTGTCAGGTGATAATCTTCATACCAGTTGGGATATTTGATAATAAGGGTGATTTCAGGATTAACTGCCCTGGCCGTACCCTTAATGACGTTTTCTGAAATTTCACGCATTTGTTCCAACCTGAACTGCTGCCATGTTCTGTTTCCTTTTTTTTCAATGCACAGGTCACACTTGCAATTAGTAAAATAAAAATCATCTATAATTATTTCATCGAAGAATTCCGCGGTATATGCGGTAATGTCTTTGAGTATCTCCATTTGTTCATGATTGGAATAACAGAAAGATTTAAAGCCGGTATCGTCCCCGGAATATATATCAAAAGTAGTTAATGCGCCACTCGTTTTTATTGATTTTTGCTTAAAAAAATCCAGAACATAGTCAAGGTCTTCTTTTTTGACAATAAAGTCTTTAAGCTGTTTTTTCTTGTTATGAAGATTCAAGGCACGGAAGGTTTCAAGATATACTTTATTATAACCAATATGCTTATCCAGATACGATAACTCTTTGCGAAAACTCCCGGCACCGGCTATTTTTTCCACCCCATTGGAGGTACAAAAGAGTGCCACATTAAAATTTTTATAATCCACTGCTTTCTCCATTATCTTTACAGGAGGTTTTTAAGAAACTCTGCTTTTAGCCGGATCCATTCATATATGCCGTTTCATTACCTATATCACAACACTGCTTTCATTACTCCAGATAATACATTTCTCGTTTAATGCATCAATAAGCCTTAGCCGCCATTGAATAACCTCGGCCGGACCAAAATCCTTTGTTCTTATTGTGTAACCGGTAATTCTGTTTCTACCGATCTGGATATACTTTGAATAATCCGAATCAATCCAGGTAATATTATAATACTCCGGTCTCTGATAGATATCTGTACCCGGGTAAGCCAGGCAGGGATAAACGGTTGCTTCATTCAGTTTCAGATTGTCCAGATTATCAATCGTCTCCTGTATTGTATCATCCGTTTCTCCCGGAAAACCGACAATAAAGAATCCCCTGGTAATAATCCCTGCTTTATAAGTATTTTCCATGCCCTGTATGATTTTCATAACAGATGTTGCTTTGCCCATCCGGGCGAGCATGGACGGGCAAAGGGATTCAATACCGACACTGATATGTTTGCAGCCCGAAGCATAGAGGGTTTTGCATAAATCATATGTCAACGATTCGGCCCTGGCAAAAATACGCCACCTGATCTGTAATGGCTGCAATAATTCACATATTTTGTAAGCTCTTCCCGTATCGGCAAGAAAATTATCATCATTAAAGCGAAAAGCATACCATCCATTATCATAGTGTAATTTTACTTCAGAAAAAATTTTTTCAGGGCTCCTGCTGCGCCAGAATCCCCTTTTATTCACTACGGAATTACAAAAACGGCAGTTAAAATTACAACCACGGGACGAATCCAGGCACATAACAGGCTCCGAATACATTCGCCGGGTATATTTTTTCATATTACAGAAGTATTCATAATCCGGGAAAGGCAGTGAATCCAGATCTTCAATTGGATCGGCAAATAGTATCTTCTCCGGTTTTATACCTGCCTCAACATCACGTATAATACTTAAAAAAGCTTCCTCTCCCTCACCGCTCACGACAATATCAAAATTTTTAGAAACTTCCCGGGGAAGGGCACTTGCATGAGGCCCCCCGGCTACATACAGAGCACGGGGGTGTCTCAACCTCATGGTGTGTAAAAACCTGAGTGTTAATCCATAATTCGCTGTATAGGTGCCGATCCCATAGATATCCGCTTCATCTATATGATGACATAAATCATCCTCTTTAAGATTTGAAAGATCCCTTACCTGGATATCGTATCCCCTGGATTTTACATACGTTGCTATGTGAACAAGCCCCCCGGGCGGTTGCCGTTCATCATCATCAAGAAATGGAACAGGTAAATTAATGAGGATCGATTTTATTCTTTTCATGAGTATGCTCCGGTTAAATGATATTCTTTACACATTGATGTCTATAATAATCAAATAAAATTGTTTTAATGTTAAAGCCGAATTCCAGGGATTGAGCATCCTGCCAGGAAAAATACTTTAATTCAGCTCCTTCGTTCAAAGTTGTCCGGGATACATCCAGATTCAATTCCTTATAAAAAACATATTGAAGATGTTCCTCGTCTTCATCACTATAGTGGAAATGATCATAAAAAAAGATATCCGTCACCGGGATGTTAATCTCCTCGAGCAATTCCCGCTTAACAGCGTCTTCCGGGGTTTCATCCGGTTTTATCCCGCCGCCTAAAAAAACCCATTTACCCTGGTACTTGATTTCTGGATTGTAATCACGCTTCTGGAAAAGAAATTCAGCCCCGGAATTATAAATAATGATAAGAACACCCTCCTTGTAAATTTTCATCATTTCTTCCTTACCATATCCCTGAAGCATAAGGGACTTGGGGAGTTTAATGTGCCGTCCTGCATATAGGAGTCGACAACACAATTCCCAAAACAGGTAACGGAATAATAGTCACAATGAAGGCATTCCGTGCTTTTATTAAGGGCCAGATCCCGGTAGGCCTTCCACCGGGATGAATCCAGCCAGACATCAATGAATCTGCCTTCGTTAATATTCCCTGCAACAAACAATTTTTTCCCGTTATTATCACTCATAGTATTTGCCGGTGAAACAACGCACCCGTAAATTTCACCAAAGGGCGATACGGCTGCCACTTCTATTCCTGCGGCACAGCTTTTATTGTTCAGAATAGATGAGGGAAACTTATTCACCGGATCCGGGGATTTTAATATATCAAAATAGGTTTGAATCTTGATTTTCTTTTTACGCCGTTGCTCTGTAATGCGGGAGACGATAGAATACATATCAGATGAATCCAGGGGACTCAAGTGATGTAATACTTCTGCCCGTCCTGCTGTACGCAAAGGTGCTATATTCAATCCGTCGAAACCAAGTTGTCCGGATAAATCAATTATTTCATCTATATAGTGTAAATTTTCCTTGCATAAAACGGAATTCATTTTTAAGTTCATTTTGCCTTTTCGTTTCAATTGGTCAATGGTCCGGGTTACCGCCGCATATGTCCCTTTTCCCCTTACACGGTCATTGAATTCCACGGGGCCATCCAGGCTGATAATCACCGTTTTTATGTCAGATGAAATAATTCTTTGTATCAGTTCGTCATCCCAGACCCCATTTGTCCCCAATGAAATAAAGAAATCCCGGTCCGTTAAATAATCGAGGATTTCAAAAAAGTCCGGATGGAGAGTCGGTTCTCCCCCCGTGAGTCTGATTTCAAAAGTACCATACAGTTCCAGTTCATCGATTATTGCGAAGAGTATTTCTTTTTTTATTTCTCCGGGAAAATTTATCCTGCTCCTGTTATAACAATGTTTGCATAAAAGGTTGCATTTCCTGGTAATCTCAAAATAAACTTTAGATGGTGCGGATAGACAATCCACGGGTAACTGTTCCCGTGGAGAACCGGAACGGAAGACTCTATATAATGGCATACCCTCTGCATCATGGAGATACCGGAATTCGGGATCCCTATTGTGAATGACAGCCTGGTACTGTTCCTCTGTAAGCACGGTGACAGCACCTTTGCGGTTATCAAATAGCATGGCACCATTTTTTTCTTCCCTGATTTTATATTGTATCATTTGGTTTCTCACACCTCAACGTAATTGTTTTACCTGGTGTTCACTTTTGGGATTATCTGAACCTAACGGCTGACAGTAGTAACAGTTGGAACATGGCAGGTTTTCCGTGAATGTAATCAGTTCCGGCTGGTTCATAATCTGCGACTCCCGGATTGTCGTCAGCCGGTCACCATGCCATATTTCCTGGATAGTACTGTCATTAATATTCCCCAGAATCAACGATTTATCCAGGTCATTTCCCCTGAATAATTCATTATAACATAGCACCACATCCCCATTTGTATCGATATTAAACCGGCTCCAGTGAACATTACATGCGGTCACTTTCCCGTGTTTTAATTTATCTTCAATAATATTATTATAAGAATGATATGAACGTATAAAAACATCTGCTGCTGCTTCCCGGGATTTCCAGTAAGACAAAAAACCGGCATCATATGCCCTGTCATCACTTTCGACCCGGCTTATGAGTAATCTTGTTTTTAAATGATTTCTTTTTATATATTCCGACATATGAATGATATTTTCTTCAACGATTTCATACGCATCGACTCCTTTTGTCCTTTTATAATCGTCCTTATCATAACTGTTAATGGATACTTCCACTATATTACATTTGCTTACAATAATTTCCAGCAGATCTTTCTTCTGTGTAATTGCATTGGTAAAAATCCATGACAATGCATTTTTTGAACAGGAATAATTTACTGCATCAATTAAATCCGGCCACAACACCGGTTCCCCGACAGCGTGAATTCGCAAGGTTGAATGTCTGAAACAAGCCACCTCATCTGCAATCTTTTTAAATAATTCCAGTGTCATGGAACTATCGCCGAACTTCTGTTTGCGTTCCTTTGGTTCTGTTTTGCCCAGCGGGCAGTGTATGCAGCGCGCAGGACATGATCCTTTAAATACGCAGACATTTAATATATTGGGAAATGAATATTGTTCTTGAGATATAAAACCTGCCGGCAATTCCATAATATACTCCTCTGTTTTGAATTTGTCAGCCCGTATTCGATTAAAGTGGTATACAAATTCATATATAATAAGTCCTTATTAAATAAGGGCTTACAAATTCACGATAACTGGAAATCCAGGCAAATTTTCAATTTGTCCGGATAACCTCCGGTAATAACTAATCACCCCATAATTACTTCTATTTCATTTACATCCTGTAGTTTTCTAAGTGGAATAAAATTATCGTTCATTATATCGCCATTAACAATAACCTGTTTTACTCCCTTCTCAACTCCTCCAGGATTTTTAACAGTAATATCAAGCCTTTTATCCCTGAAAACCCTGCTCATGTAAAATTCCTTCCATGAATCGGGAATACACGGATCAATAGCTATCCCCTCATAATCCGGCTGCAAACCGAAAATCCCTTCCACGACTGAAACCATCATGGTGGTGGATGAACCTGTCAGCCAATGGCCGTGGGATCTGCCGTAATGGGGGCTTTCTTTCCCTTCCGTAAATTGACAGTACACATATGGCTCCACTATTCTCTTTTCTGCATTATCATTATGGGCAGCGGGATTGGATTTATTATAGTATTCCCATGCCCTGTTCCCCTGTCCGGCCATGGTTTCGGCTAAAACAAGGTAGCTCTGGGACTGTGTAAATATACTCCCGTTTTCTTTTACTCCCGGCAGGTATAAAACCATCCGTTCAACAGGCAACCCGGTGTGTTGAATCGCCGGGAAGACCAGCATAGCACCGTAATCCGTATTAAGATGGTTGTACACCGTGTCCATCACCCTTATTGCCTGTTCCTTTGTTGCAAAACCGCTGATTATTGACCAGGACTGGGGATTCAGCCAGTATGCCGCTTCCCTGTTTTTTTCCGATCCGATAATACGCCGGTTCCCTGCAAAGGCGCGTACGAATTGATTTTCCTCCAGGCAATTATTGCGAATACTCTCAAAAATCTGTTTCCTCTTTCCTTCTGCCCAATCCCTATCTTCCTTTTTCCCGGTCTTTTCTGCTAACTCTTTAAAAACAGAAAGGGCTAAATACAATTGGAAAGAGGCGAATACCGATTCACCCTTTTCTCCCAGACGCAGACAATCATTCCAATCCGATTCAAGGCCAAGGGGCAGGTTATGGACTCCCAGGTGCCCAAGACTGAAGTCTATGGCTTTCCTTAAATGCTCATATACCGTATCCTGACCTTTATCAGAATAAGGGATCACTTCGTCAAGAAAATCAATCCTTCCGCTTTCTTTTATATATTGCGGCAGGACCTGGAAAAGCCACAGTGTATCGTCACACCGGAACTTGCCGTACCCGTAACGTTTTGTATATTCAACAGTACCCGGCACCGGTTCACTCCCGGGATTATGATCAAATCTGACAAGGGGAAGTCCTCCCCCCCCGGATGTCTGGGCAGAAAGCATCAAACGTAGCCGTTCTCCTGCCAGTTTATGATCGAGATGCATGATTCCCTGGATATCCGACATCGTATCCCTGTACCCGTACCCGTTCCGTAAACTCCGGTATAGTAAAGAAGCCGTTCTTGACCAGAAAAAATTAATATAGCTTTGATATTGATGCCAGGTATTTACCATTGCGTTTAACCCCGCATCCGGTGTATTCACCTGGAATTTATTCAATCTTGAATGCCAGTAATCTTTAATTTCCTTTATTTCTTTTAAAACGATAGACGTATCACAGTATTTCTTACACACGGAAGCAGCAAATTCCCCATCACCTGTCCCCAGGATAAAATTGACCGTTCTTTGTTCGCAAGGCGATAATTGCATGTCGATCTGGAGGGAAGCGCAGGAGTTACCTGTATAATTTAACGAATTACTGCACTTTCCCCTTTCCAGTGCCCGGGGATTTGAATAGGAATGATAATAACCGATAAATTCTTCTCGTGAAGCATCCCAGCCTGAAACAGGCGCCCCGGAAACGGTAAAGAACCGGAAAATTCCCGGCCCTGTTTCATTACCACTTCCCTGTGCAGATGCAGAAGCACCTTTTTCACTCCCGTTTTCATTAATTGCCTGCACTATATAATTATTGTTAAAATATGTCCGGCTTATATATTGAGTGTATTGCAGATTCAAACTATCCTGTACTTCATTATTATCATTACTGAATTCCGCATAACTGAAAATGGAAATTTTACGGGTGTGTGTGCCGGTATTTTTTATTTTAAAAGACCAGACCTCATACAACATGTGTAAGGGGACGTAATACAACGTTTCTGAAAACAGATTGCCGTATTCGGAGGATATAACCGTGTAACCGGTTCCGTGCCTGCAGACGGATTTATATACCATCAAATCCTTTCCCACCGGCTGCCAGGAAGCAGACCAGTAATCGCTGTTTCCCTGGTCTTTAATATAAATATAACGGCCCGGCATACATGGTGCAAATGTATTGAATCGAAAACGGAGAATACGTTCCAGTTCAACGGTTTTACGAAAACTGTACCCGGCAGCGTTATTTGTTATAATAACACCATAATTTTCCGTGCCGATAAAATTTGACCATGCGCCAGGAGTATCTGGTTTTTCAATTACATATTCCCGGTTTCTGGTATCAAAATATCCATACTTCATTATTCGAAGCCTTTTCCGGGATGGTTTTCATTCATTCTTCTACCCCGTAATTTCCCTATTTATTTCCTGCATTTACATAACGAAGGCTTAAGCCCACAACCCAATCAACAAGCTATCCAGGTTCTTTTAATTATGCTGGTTTCATTAACCTGGCGGCCAACGTTTATCTATTTTGCTTAAAATCTTGTTATTCTAACAAGATTTTAAGTCTAAATAGCATAGAATAGTGACGTTTGTGATGTATCTTTTAAACGTAAAAAGGTTTTATACTTCCAGCCACCTTTTCACCTTACATTATTGGTAAACAGCGGCAATTATCATTTAACCATACTTTTACCGGATTGTCAAGTCTTTTTTTCAATTTTATCATTTTAGCCCTGACAGCCGGTATTGCAGCAATTCTGACTTGAAGATTTTTATCGTCCCTTTACCGGTATTTCCTTTCAATATAAAAAAGTGTTTTCCTTACATCAGGTAATCCTATCTTATTTCCATGCCCCGGGTATATTTCTCCAGGATCCAGAGATGTAATACGCTTTATGCTGTCTGTCAGCAATTTAACATCTTCGCAAAAAGGAGGTGTTTTGTAACGGATATTAAAAAGCGGGCTGTTAAAAAGCATATCCCCGATAAATATAATGCTATTGGCAACAAAAACTGAAACGGAACCCCTGGAATGCCCCGGTGTATACAACACCTTTCCATTAATACCAAACTCCTTTAAATCATATTCCTGCTCAAAGGTAATGTCCACCGTACAGGGAGGATATGATACCTTTGCTGTAAACCTGGAAAGACTCTTCGAAAAGAGTTTACCAATTACCGTAATACCGGGAGGGACCGATACAATTCCCTTTTTTACTATTTCTGCCGTTATTGTATGGGATAATACCGGTATATTATATTTTTGCTTTATTTCCTGCACTTTTATGCAATGATCAATATGTTCATGGGTAAGAATGATAAGGCGAACGTTTTCCCCGTCCAGAAACGATTCATACTCTTTCGTACGCCTGAATCCGCAGTCGATTAAAATTGAAGATCCATTGTCTTCTATTATATAATTGTTGCATGTTCCTGTGTGTTTTTTTATCATACTTATTATTCCTTGCCGGGGCTTTCTTTTAACGTATGTCCGGATTCTTCAAATTCCTTTAAATAGAATAACGCTGATACGACAATAAGCATGCCGGCTCCCAGGATAAATGGTGCCGTTGCTTCATTAAAAATACTGTTCCCGGTTAATCTCCAGATATACAGGAAAAC
Source organism: Spirochaetales bacterium (assembly GCA_016935735.1). Classification (GTDB taxonomy): domain Bacteria; phylum Spirochaetota; class Spirochaetia; order SZUA-6; family JAFGRV01; genus JAFGRV01. The sequence continues at coordinate 27,833 of JAFGQK010000349.1, forward strand.
ATCAATCGCAACCTGTCCGAGAATGGATGCCCAGAGTGATTTACACCATAAATAAATAAGCCCGAAGAGAATACAGCTGATAAAACCATAAGCGACCAGCGGGATACTCAGGAAATTAAAAAAGAGGAATCCCTGCCAGAGTGCCTGGAGAATAAGCGCAATGGTAACAGGCAATACTTCTTTAAATTCATTAAAAATCATACCACGGAATAATATTTCCCTGTACAACGCCGCATGCAAAAAAACCCAGAAAATAAACTGAACAGGATTCTGTGCCAGTAGCCGGTCATTCAGTAATCCGGAAAGCTGGGGGATTCCTTCTCTTACCCACGGCATCTGGAATAATGATGTGGTAAATAAACTGGAACCAAATCCAATAACACCGATGACAAGCATTGTGCGGATGGAAATCCTGGAAAAATTACAGACCGTAAAAAGATTTTTCCTTTTAATGAGATAAAAAATCAGGATATAGGCAGGCACCTGAAAACAATCCTGAAATATATGGAACATCGGTAAATTATTATTCAGATAATTACCGATAACCGGTAATTTTATTAAAAACTCCGAATACAGGAAACCTGCCCCCTTTATTATGGCAAAATAAACGACCGAGTATAATGTAATAAAAGCGAACATTTTTACATACTTTTTCATTTTACAAACCTCCAAATGTTTATTTATAGAAAATAGTGTATGAAAACCTGTTTCAGACACCTTCCTTATGTGGTCCCCTCCCGTACTTCTTGTTTTTTCTTTATTTCAGATGTGTCCCTTTTAAAGGAAAATATCTCTTTAAGGGGCTTCTTCTTTAAGGAAAATGTCATGAATAATATTAAAGCACCGCTTAACAGGATGATTATTCCTGAATATACATCCCCCCAGGAGGTGATGATATCAAACGCCCCGAGCAATTTTAAACTGAATAACCCGATTGCCCCGGTTATTTGTGTCAGGACAGGGCCCCAGAGGGAATCGGTAAAAATGAAAATAAGGGCATAGATAATATAGTTTATGTATGCAAATACTGCCACCTGTGGACTGGGCTGAAAAACCATATAAACAAGTGAATGGCCGAAAAGGACAAAAACAAGCGGTAAATGGTTTCTCATTTCGTTAAAAATTAGCCCGTGAAAAAGGATTTCTTCGCAAAAAGGAAGGATAGTCCCCATCATGACCAGGGTAAAAAACAGATTACCCCTTACCGCATCGTTTACATACTCGTTAAACTGGGGTATATGCCTTGCAATAAATGAAAGGTTTATCAAATGGGATGTAAAAATACACGTTGCCAGACCAATAATACAGACACCCAGAATGTTTTTTATTTTCATTGCTTTAAACCTGCAGAATTGAATAAAATCCTTTTTCCTGATCCTGAATATAAGAATGTAGATAAGCACAGGAACGCAAAAAAGAAATACAATCCCTACCCCCCATTCATCCAGCAGCATCTGGATAACAGGTTTTAATGATGTCTGTACTCCCTGTTCGATGAGAAAACTGAATAACCTTATGCAGGCAAAAAATACAGTCATGTACAGAACAATAAATCCGGTCATTTTCAGGTATTTCATGACAGATTTTTTCATAACCTTCCTCCTTTATAATGTCATCTCCGGCTTATCAAGGTTGATTTTTCACTCCTGAACCAGTTTCATAATCCCCCAGGCAGCAACACATTTTGAATTGGATGCAACCTGGAAAATCGTATCTTTCTTTACCGGTTTCCCGATCTGCCTTCCTGTCTGTATTTGCTTATAACGATATCAATTAATCGTATATAAAGATCAATGAACTCCCTTATCTTTTCTTCTTTCAGTAAGGTATGATTATATTCACAGGTTAATCCGAACCCATGCTCTTGATGAACTTCAAACACGATATCGTAAAAATCAAGAAGTTCAAATGTTGCAGAAAGGGTGCCGCGTTCATAAAAAACAGGGAAAACCACGTTTTTCCCTTTTACCGGGGTAAAATCCTGCATATCGCCGGGATTATAGGCCATCTCTCTTTTCTTACGCATTTTGCCTGTACAGGTAAAAAGTCCGCGTATTGTATCTATTTCATCAAACAGAATGCATAATGGCATTAACCGGTCTTTTTCTTCCACATTCACCTGGATTTCGACTTGTTTTTCACCGGATACATGTGCAAATAAATATCCGTACACTGCAATTAAAATATCCGGTATGGTTATATTCAGTTCTTCTGCAATGTCTTTCATGGATTGCACCTGTTCATGATCAAACATGACCTGAAACATATTATTGTGAGTAACGGATTGTCCTTCTGTAAAATATCCGGAAGGTAAGTGAACCGGGGTAAGGGAGATGTTTTTTCTCATACCCATTCTCTTGATAAACCCGGCCAGCTGTGAAATTGTGGGGTATGCAAAGTAATCCGTTATTGTTACTTTTCCGGGGAGTAACTGGTCTATTCTGGAGTGCATCTGAATTAATAAAATCGAGTATCCGCCCAGTTCAAAAAACTTATCATGAACCCCGATCTCTTCCACCCCCAGTACTTCCTGCCATAT
>JAFGQK010000045.1 GCA_016935735.1 Spirochaetales bacterium
AGCAAGGCCAGGGGGACGGAGGCAGCAAGGCCAGGGGGACGGAGGCAGCAAGACCAGTGGGGACGGAGGCAGCAAGGCCAGGGGGACGGAGGCAGCAAAAGAACATAATTCAACTATATCATTAAATATTTTTAAAAAATAATATTTTTTTTTCTCCTAAATGCATGCACCACGGTTTTTTTGCCTTTATATATATATATGAGAAAGAAAAGATTTATATTACAAGATGCTAAATATCATATTATTGCCAGGGCTAACCGCCAGGAAATGATATTTGGATCCAGCGAACTAAAAGAAATGTTCCTGGATGTGGTAAAAAGGGCGAGAAAAAAATACAGATTTGTAATTTACAATTTCTGTATTTTAGACACGCATTTTCACTGGATAATAAAACCATTAAAGGGAGAAAACCTGTCCAGAATAATGCAATGGATTCTTAGTGTATTTGCTATAAAATACAATCAAAACTTTAAGTTAATTGGGCACGTTTTTTATGACCGGTTCAAGAGTATCATTATCCATGATTTCAGGCAATATGTAGCGACTTTTATTTATATAATGGAAAATCCGGTAAAAGCAAACATCGTCCAACATCCAGAAGATTATTTCTATAACGGAATAAGCTTTATGAAAAAGGGCTGGTATGAGGTTGTAAACCCGCCAGATCTGATGATTAAAATAGTCCTGCCAGGGATTGAATAGAAATTTTTAAGCAATTAAGATTTAAGTGAATATTCTATTCTATCATCCATATTTACTATTTATTTAAGCAATATTTCTCAATCCATCAACTAATTGCTGGATAATAATAGAATATTTAGCGAAATGAATTATTTATGTATATCTAGCATTGTATACCCGGGATTCTCGAAGTGTATCAAATTATACTCTTCCTGAGTACCAGTTCCACGGGAAATACTTTTATCTCACAATCATGCAGTGGATTTTCAATTTTTTTAAAAAGTATTTCTGATGCTTTAAACCCCATATCAAAGAGAGGCTGTCTTACTGTACTTAATGGCGGATCAATTAATGCAGCGATATTTATATCATCAAAACCAACCAGGGACATATCTTCCGGAATTCTGATCTTTGCTTTTTTCGCTTCCGAGAGAACTCCCATTGCCATATGGTCATTAGAGCAAATAATTGCTTCAGGAAGTTCCTTGTATAATATTATTTTTTTCATGGCAGTTATTCCTGAAATTATTGTATAATCTCCTTTAATAATATAATAATCAGGAACAGGCAGCCCATTTTTCTCCATTGCTTTCAAAAATCCATTTACACGGTCAATTGTATTTCGCATATAAGGCTTTCCCATAATAAAAGCAATTTTCTTCACACCCCTGGAAATAAGATATTCAGTAACACGGTACATACCGTCGAAATTTTCAGAATCAATATAACTGATATGATGATCAATTGGACGCTCGCCAATAATGACACAAGGTATTTTCTTCTTCACGATTTGATTCATGTCAAGACATCTCATATCCGGAATAAAAAGAATGAGTCCATCTACTTTTCGCTGGAAATAAAGCCTGTAATAATCGGCTTTCGGATCATTCTGTTTATACGTGGATAGAAGAATATCATAGTTATGCATTATTGCAAACCTGTCCACTCCCTGCATAAGCATATTGTAGTATTCCATTCCATGGACGGGAACATTAGGGGGTTCAGGAATAACAATTCCGATTGTATTGACCTTTTTTTTACGAAGGGCCTGTCCAATATGATTAGGATAATAATTAAGAGCTTTAACGGTTTTTAAAACCTTTTCCCGTGTCTCTTTTTTTACATAACCTTTATTATTCAGTACCCTGTAAACGGTAATAAATGATACTCCTGCTTTTTTTGCTACCTCGACCTGGGTAACCATTGTAACTCCTTACCTGTTTCATCGTTCTTTTTTTATAATAATAACACGTTATTAAAAATAATACAAACATTATCATAACATTGATCACATTGGTTAACAGAAATTATTTTTAAAAACTATTTTTTATAATTTTATAGATATGTTAACAATAGATATATTAAAATCCCGGCCTTAAGCACCTGCACACCGTTTTCTTCTGATTAAGTATCCCTCTTTTATTGATGCTTTAGTTTGAATAAAATATATTTTCCCATGATCAGCCTTTTCAACCTGCTTCATATCCTCATCAAAAAGGATAAATGAAGTATCTTTTATATAAAGAATATCATAGCCCACATATTCCAAAATATCACCAGTTCTTATTTGATTCTTCACTTCCAGTACATACAGACAGGGGCCGGTTTTTCCCCCGATACATCCGAGGAAATCATATGGCCTTATATATGACTTTTTTGTTGGAGTTTCCATATCTCTTTTATTAAAAAAAAATCCCGTGGAAAATTCACGTTGACTCACCTTATAAAGTTCCTCTTTGCAGGCGTCCAGCCCGGCCTCCGTCCCCCTGAATTTATCGAGTGCTTTGACCTCCGTACCTCCGTCCCCCTGGCCAGTTATAGCTTTCCTATCTCCTCCGTCCCCCCGGGAAAGTGCATCAATAGCTTTTCTATAAGCCCGTGTGGTGATAGCGGTGTAGTAGAGTGATTTCATACGGCCTTCGATTTTTATTGCATCTACACCGGCATTTTTCAATTCCGGTAGATGGTCTATCATGCAGAGGTCCTTTGATGAAAGAATAATCGTATAATTATCTCCTTCGTAAACAGGGAAATATTCACCTTTCCGCTCCTCTTCTTCCAGGAGGCGGTATTTCCACCTGCATGCATGAGCACAATCGCCTTTATTTGCAGACCGGTCTGCCATATATGCACTTAAAAAACACCGGCCGGAATATGCAAGACATATAGCCCCGTGAACAAAAACTTCAATTTGAATCCCTGCTTTTACCCGAATCTGCTCTATCTCTTTTAAATTCAATTCCCTCCCGGGAATGATTCTTGAAAATCCCATATCCCTGTACTGTTTTGCAGCTTCTGTATTTATACAATTTGCCTGTGTACTCAGGTGAAGGGGTATTCCGGGAAAATGTTTCTTTATTAAAGGAACAATCCCGATATCACTGATAATAAAGGCATCAAACCTGTATGCTTTTAGATATTCCAGATTTTCTTCAAGCCGGCGGATATCATCATCATGAAAATAGATATTACATGCACAGTAGAGTTTTCGTCCCGGGATCCTTACCTCATCAAGACGTTCATAATCATCAGAAGAGAAATTATCTGCTTTTGCCCTCAAGGAAAAGTCTTTAATCCCGATGTAGGCTGCATCTGCACCGAAAAGATATGCAGTTTTAAGTTTTTCGAAGTTCCCTGCAGGAGATACAAGTTCCATGGTTAGTAAAAAAACCTATTGAATATCTTTATGATATTCCTGTAAAGATTTTACTTTCCCTCTTTCTTTCCTGTATGCATCGATACCTTTTGCAGCAGCAAGTGCTGCTGCAATAGTTGTAATATAAGGTATTTTATGTTTTACTGCCGACTTTCGGATATACGAGTCATCATACTGACTCAACTTTCCGACAGGTGTATTAATCACAAGCTGTATTTCACCGTTTTTTATTGCATCCACAATATTCGGTCTTCCTTCGTGTAATTTCAAAATAAGTTCGGAATCGATATCATTTTCCTGTAAAAATTGATGCGTTCCTTCTGTTGCCAGAATTCTAAATTCGAGTTTTTTAAAATGTTTTGCTACCTCAAGGACATCAGTATGTTCCTGCATTGATACACTGATAAGCACTGTTCCGTTTTCCGGGAGCATCATCTTTGCTCCTTCCTGTGCTTTGTAGAATGCAAGACCGAATGAATTGGCAATTCCCAGGACTTCACCGGTAGAGCGCATTTCCGGGCCAAGGACAGGATCAACTTCCGGGAACATGGAAAACGGAAATACCGCCTCCTTTACTCCAAAATGAGGAATCGTCTTATCCTTTAGATCCTGATCTTTCAGTTTCTGGCCCAGCATGAGCATGGTTGCAATCCTGGCCATCTGGACATTACATACTTTTGATACAAGCGGGACTGTCCTGGATGCCCGGGGATTTGCTTCAAGCACATATACGACATCCTTTGCAATCGCATATTGAATATTCATAAGTCCCACCACTTTAAGCTCCCTGGCGATTTTTAATGTATATTCCCTGATTGTTTGAAGATGTTTTCCCGGAATACTTACCGGGGGAATAACACATGCAGAATCCCCGGAATGGATTCCGGCCAGTTCGATATGTTCCATGACCGCCGGAACAAAAGCATCCAGTCCATCAGACAGGGCATCTGCTTCCGCCTCGATTGCGTTTTCAAGGAATTTATCAATAAGAATCGGACGATCCGGGGTTACCCCAACTGCTGCATCAACATATGTCTTGAGCATGTCCTCATCATAGACCACTTCCATTCCCCTCCCCCCCAGTACGTAGGATGGACGAACCATAAGGGGATACCCGATCCGTTCAGCAATGGAAAGAGCCTGTTCCAGGTTACTTGCCATTCCTGATTCGGGCATTGGGATATTCAATTCCTTCATCATTTTACTGAACCGGTCCCTGTCTTCCGCAAGATCAATAACTTCAACAGGGGTGCCGAGGATATGTACCCCTGCATCCGAAAGCTCCTGGGCAATATTCAGGGGTGTCTGTCCCCCGAATTGTACGATAACTCCTTCCGGTTTTTCCTTTCCGTAAATCGCAAGAACATCTTCCACGGTAAGGGGTTCAAAATAGAGTTTATCCGAAGTATCATAGTCGGTGGAAACTGTTTCAGGGTTGCAATTTACCATAATGGTCTCATACCCGGCATCTCTTAAAGTAAAAGCTGCATGCACACAACAGTAGTCAAACTCGATTCCCTGCCCGATCCGGTTTGGACCGCCTCCTAAAATCATTATTTTCTTTTTTTCACTGACTTTTATCTTATCAGGTGCCTGGTAAGTGGAAAAATAATACGCAGCATTTTCCACACCGCTTACCGGAACAGGTTCCCATGCTTCTGTAATACCAAGAGAAATCCTCTTTTCCCGGATTTCCTTTTCCTTGCACTGCAGTAGCTGGGAAAGATACCCGTCTGCGAAACCGTCTTTTTTAGCCCGGATTAAAAGATCATCCGGGAGTATCCTCCCCTGAAAAGAAAGGATTTCTTCCTCAAGCTCGACCAGTTCTTTCATCTGCTGAATAAACCAGGGTTTAATATATGTCTTTTTATACAGTTCTTCGACTGCCGCACCCTTTCTTAACGCCTCATACATAATAAACTGACGTTCACTCGACGGAAAGGTCAGCATCTGGAGTAATTCATCAAGGGGTTTGGAATGAAAATTCTTTGCAAATCCCAGGCCGTATCTTCCGTTTTCCAGGGATCGTATTGCTTTCTGGAAAGCCTCTTTATAGGATTTCCCGATACTCATGACTTCACCCACTGCCCTCATCTGTGTACCGAGTTTATCCTCTGCATTCTTGAACTTCTCAAATGCCCACCGGGCAAATTTCACCACTACATAATCGCCCGAAGGGGTATATTTCTCCAGGGTACCGTCCCGCCAGTACGGAATCTCATCCATGGTAAGACCAATGGCAAGGCTGGAAGAAATAAAGGCGATCGGAAACCCTGTCGCTTTTGAAGCAAGCGCAGAAGATCTGGATGTCCTCGGGTTGATTTCGATTACGACAACCCGTCCGGTAGAAGGATCATGGGCGAACTGAATATTTGTTCCACCTATCACCTTAATCGCCTCGACAATCCGGTATGAGTATTCCTGTAATTTCTTCTGTAACTCCGGATCTATGGTAAGCATGGGGGCTGTACAGTATGAATCCCCAGTATGGACACCCATGGCATCAACATTCTCTATAAAGCAGACCGTAATCATCTGGTTCTTTGCATCCCGCACAACCTCGAGTTCAAGTTCTTCCCACCCAAGTACGGATTCCTCTACAAGGATCTGGCCAATAAGGCTTGCTGCGATCCCCCTGCTTGCTACAATACGAAGTTCATCAACATTATAGACCAGGCCCCCCCCGGTCCCGCCCATTGTATATGCAGGCCGGATTACCACCGGATATTTCAGTTCAGCCGCAATCCTTTCTGCTTCTTCCACAGAATAAACAGCTTCGCTTTTCGGCATATCGATCCCCAGGCTCTTCATTGTCTGCTTGAATGCAATCCTGTCCTCCCCTCTCTCTATGGCATCAATCTCCACACCAATTACCTTTACCCCGAACTTTTCAAGCACACCTTTTTTGGCAAGCTCAGAAGAAAGATTAAGTCCCGATTGTCCCCCGAGATTGGGAAGCAAGGCATCCGGTCTCTCCTTTTCAATAATCTTTGTCATTGCTTCCACGGTAAGTGGTTCAATATAGGTGATATCTGCCATACCGGGGTCGGTCATAATCGTTGCAGGATTTGAGTTCACAAGGATAATTTCATACCCTGAACTCCGCAATGCTTTACACGCCTGGGTTCCTGAATAATCAAACTCACAAGCCTGTCCGATAACAATGGGTCCGGATCCGATAATCATTATTTTTTTTATATCTGCACGTACTGGCATATTTTCCCATTTCCTCCTGCCTTTTTATACAAAATCCTTTGAAAAAGAGCAAGTAAAATAAAGGTAGTACTTTCGCTTTTATTTCTCTTCTTGCCACAGATACGGCAAGTACTTGCCGCAGGTTCTCAAAAAATTTGCAAAAAATATCAAGATTTGAATGTATTCCTATACTATATTAATAATGTTATGACTATTTATGAGCAGATTCAGAAATCAGTTGACTATATAGAGGAAAATCTTTTTACAAGAATGACATCAGACCAGGTAGCTCAATCGGTTTTTATGTCTTCCCGCAGTTTTTATAATTATTTCTGGACAATAACCGGATATTCATTCAAGGAATATGTTATAAAACGGCGGCTGACAGAGGCGATGAAATTCTTGTTATTTTCCGAAGAAAAAATTTTAACCATAGCACTTGAGATTGGTTATGTAAGTCATGAAGCATTTAGCAGAGCGTTTAAAAATGAATTCGGTATATCTCCATTCCATTTCAGGGAAAGCCGGCAACCTTTGAAAGGATTGGAAAAAATAAATCTTACAAAGGAGATGTATATGGGTGTTATCAAAAAGAAACTGCCTGAAATGAAAGTTGTATGTTTTAAAAGATTTATACCTGAACCAGAACAAAAGGCATAAGAAAAAATGAATAAATGGCTAAAAAAAAGCATATGGAAAATAAACCGTACAGAATATTCGGACACAATATCGATATGGAGGGTAATCTGTCATATAGCCCGGATAATGTCAGTTATAAACTGCTTGTAACGATTGATGATGATGTGATCCAGGGAGAAAAAGACTTAAAGGTGGAAACCATTGAAACGGGGGAATTCGTTGTCACCGGAATCGAAGGCAATTTCGAATCAGACCCGCAGGGAAACTGGATAAAAGAAGGATGGCAGAAACTTAATAAGATGATTAAACAGAAAGGCTATTCAGTTAAATGTCCGGCAAGGTACTATGAAGAAGTATTGGAGCCTTCGGAATCGGGTAATTTACGACTCGATCTCTATCTGGAAATCAAACAGTAACCAATTCAGTTCATCATTTACAAATTACAAATGATGAGCTGAAATTTTTATCTCCATCACTTCAGTTCCATCCAGGCGCCTCCGTCCCCCTTACTCAAACCAGCTGCCTCCGTCCCTCCGGCTTTAATCCAGAAGCCTCCTCTGGCTTTTGTCCAGCCAGACGCCTCCGTCCC
>JAFGQK010000350.1 GCA_016935735.1 Spirochaetales bacterium
AATTCCCGGGGATTTTCTTTTAACAAGGATAATATTTCTTCCGGTACCTCAAGAGTGATTGTTTTCATTATCTGCGTCTCCTCTAACACAAATATACATGTTTTATAAGTATATAACAATAAGCTATGCGAAAATTAACAGCATATGTTTCTTTCATCACATCCCTCCTACTCTCCGTAAATATTCCTTTTCTTCTGATATATCAGCTTTTCTGGCCGATATGATTCGTAAATACTCCTGTTCTCCCTTTATTCTCTCGGTATGCACTACTACTATTATACCATGTTTTTTGATATTTGAAATATTTTTCCTTTCATCCCATTGAAACTTCATTTATGATATTCCTTTAACAAGAAAAATAAGCCCATGGGTTTGTCTTTCCTGCAAATCAGAAAGAAAAGCTTACTGCCAGGGGTGCTATTACCAGTATAATAATTTATGGTACCTATTTTTAAATAATTTTTACTGGTATTTTTATTCTTGACTTCTTTTCAACAAGTTGAACCACGATTGTAGTTTTTATAAGGTACTCTCTTTTTTCCATTTTTCTAAAACAACTTGTGACCGCTTGTTGATTTCATCAGTATTCAAATTCTTAATTTCATTCCATAATCCATTTCTTATTTCGTGAAGTTCCCACATCATCTCATCTTCTTCTTTTTTATAATCATTAACATAGGTTTCCATATTTATAACCTCCAAATAATTCCAGAGAGCCAATCTCAATACAATAAAGTCGAAAGAAGGTTTCAGTTAACCAAAAAAAATAAATTTTTAATTAATCCATGTTGAATTTACAATGACATTATGGTCAGGTAAAGTTATAGTATTAAGGTAATGAAAAAAATATCAATAAAGAAGTGAAAGGAGAAAGAAATGAAAAACAGCACAAAACAATTGATTGTTGTTTTATTTATTTTTATGAGTATTTCTTTAGCAGGTGCAGCGGAACTCGGTGATGTGAACGGGAATAATACTATCGATATTGTCGATGCCCTGCTTATAGCCCAGTTCTATGTGGGCCTGAATCCTCCGGTATTCAACCAGGCATATGCTGATGTTGATTGTACCGGTGGTATCAGCATAATTGATGCACTTCTTGTTGCACAATATTATGTGAATCTACTCCCGGAATTCCCCTGCCATACCGGTCCTGCTCCCGATAAATGGACAATAATGGTTTACCTGGATGCAGATAATGACCTTGAACAATACGGAATAGAAGATCTTAATGAAATCGAAGGGGTCGATTTTTCAGGCACCGGGATAAATGTCATTGCATTAACGGACAGGAGTCCCGGGTATGATACATCCAATGGGAATTGGGCAGATACCAGGTTATTTGAGGTTACCCATGATTTTTCAGGATCAATGAATTCGGCAATAGTATCAACGGAAATTGCATCCATAGAGTTGGGACTGACCACAGGGGGATCGGAAGAGTTGAATATGGGGGATCCTGCTGTATGTTCCCATTTCATAGATTTTTGTAAAAACAATTATCCGGCAGATAACTATTTTCTTATCTTATGGAACCACGGATCGGGGTGGAAAAATAACCCCGGTTATGTGGAAAAATCATTTCCCGGGAATTTGCCACTTCCCTTTGATGGCCGGAATCCCCGGACCCGGGCTGTCTGTACTGATGATACGAATTCGGATGTACTGTATACAAAGGAGATCGGGAATTCTATAGAAGGGAAAGGGATAACTGTCGTGGGTTTTGATGCCTGCTATTCCTCTATGATCGAAGTCGCTTATGAATTGCGTAATGATGCCGATTATATGATTGCCTCCGAAGAAACGGAAGGGGCAGACGGCTGGGAATATGATATCTGGTTACATAGTTTTATATCGACAGGACTGGATGTTACGGATCTCATTACCTGTGTCATCAATTCATATAAAACAAAATATACAACAATGTCAGGAACGACATTAGCGGCAATTGATTTATCGGAAATTGATAAAGTGATGACCGCGCTCAATAACTTTTCAAACGTCCTTTACCACTCGATTACCAATGCAGACATCCAGAATCGTATTGCTCAAACATTGTTTATGAATGTGGAATCCTTCTATGACATAACAACCGGGAATGGAGATGTCAATCTCGACATCTGGCATATGGCCGAGGTAATCCGTACAACGTATGATTATGCCGATAACGAAGCAGCGGCACTGAAAGCAGCAGTTGATTCCGCAGTGGTTTACGAATGGCATAACCCGGATGCCGGGGTAACGGGAAATTCAAATGCACATGGAATAGCAATTCATTTAATAATGATGAATAATGGATTGCCTTCTTCACACGACCTTGCGTATTGCAGAGGATACTCGTGGGCATATCCGCTTGGGTTTGTCGCCTCTTCTGACTGGGTAATACATTATCCGTCGGGCCCCGGGTTTCTTTACCGGCTCTGGTACGAGACATTCTGATTGTTTTTTCTTTCAGTAATGCCAGCTCGAGTGTTCCTGCGTTACTATGGGTGAAAATCCTGGTATTGTTCCGGGATTTTCAACCCGTGATACGTGCGTTGGCCGGAACCTTCCTGATATATGATGTAATTGCAGGTTATTGAGTATTTCCTGCCTTTCCTGTTTTGGGTTGTGGGCGTAGCCAACGCTGTATTTTTAACGGAATTCCATGATTAACCCTGCATAATACTGTGCAACAAGAAGGGCATCAATAATAGTAACTGCATTAATTTTTGGCTAAAAATAACTTGTGAATAATCTAATTTGTGATATATTATCAACAAGCTAATGTATTAATCTGGAAACTCCAGGTTTTTGCAATTAAAAAGGAATAAAAACACCATAGATTAAAGTGGAGAACGATAAAGAATAAAAATATGCTGATATATACCCTTGTTTCTAATAAGGAAGAAATTTCCTATTTAAACGCGTGAACAGGAATTATAACTTTTCCTGGTTATAAATTTAAATATTTATGGAGGACAAAATGGAAAAAGTAAAAAAGATCATGTTATTTGTATGCTTAACAGCACTGCTTTGCTGTTGTGATCCGGGTATGTTTAATGAAACAAACACCCATAACCAGGTAAATCACCTGGATATAACACCGGGTATAAGCAGAAGTGTCGTTGCCCCGGAATTTGCTGCATATGTGGGAGACGGATATGATATGCTGAAATTAAACACATCCCCTCTTGAAGCCATTAAAGGTCATTGTCTTGCTAATCTGGAAGTACGGCGTATCCTGGGGCAGGCGAATTCTTACAGCAGGACCTTTATCGCAGAAAACCAGTTCAGCATGGATTTTAATCTTAATTTTCACCATGACAGCAGCGCGGGTATAAAACTTTTTGATGTTGCCAGTGCCAGCGGGAGCTTTACTATGGATATAGTGAATAACCTGCACTTTTCCTCGAAGACGATTGCCATGGTAGGGATTGTAGAATATTCTGACAGTATTGCGTATATTAATCAGGCAACCATGACCCCGGAAGCAAGAACCTTATATGAGTCCAACCGTTCTCTTTTTGAAGAACAATACGGGAATGGTTATTGTGAAAAAGTTGAATTAGGAGAAAGGTTAATCGCTGTTTTTACCTATACATTTAAGGATTTTAAAAATTATACAAAGCTCGATTATAAAACCACAGCCGAAGCACACTTCCTGGAAATTTTTGACGGGAAAACCAATACAAATGTCGGAATGGATATGACGGTCTTTACCCAGAATACGGAGATTCACAGTTACTGTTTTGCCACAGGGAATTTTATTCCCGGTTATATCGGAACACGGGAAGATTTTGTTGCCCAATACAATGCCTGGGTTACTTATACGAATAATAAAATCAATTCCTCTACCGCAACTCTCAGTGTGATTAACCGTATCTATCAACCCTATTCCAAAATCCTTGCCCTCCAGGAAACATCGACCCTGGATATATATGCTGAAATGTTATATGAATGGAAAAAAACCGCTTCCCAGATAAGGATTGTTATGAATGATACCTCTGACAGTGCATTGATTCAGGAATGTCGCGATGCCCTGGTTTTAATCCAGAATGAGATAGTAAAGTGCCAGGGTAGAGCAGCGGATGCCCGTTTCCCCCGTGTAAATGAATTTCCGGCTATTCAGCGGCTATGGATTCTGAAGACCTCTCTTCCATTATATAAACTAAAAGCGACACAAACCATTCCTTTGAAATTTTCAGTAAAAATTACCTATTTTAGCACAAATATTACCTTGCCTGTTAAAGAAACCAGTGAACATGTTTATGATTATTATGTATGTGTAGCAGAAGAAGATTTAACAGATACCATTAATCAGTTAAAAAATGATAATCCCGATACTGTTTTCCAGTATGAAAAAATGATTGGTTATATCCCGCAATTAAATATACCGGATTCATATCCGCTTTATGTGCTTACCGGGCCTGATAAATTTTCGGTTTTTCTCACCACAGACAAAGAAGAACGCAATCAGAAGCTGTATAACGAAGAGTATTCTGTTCCGCCGGAAGGGGGAATTATTGGCTATCTTTTCCAGGAGCAGTTGTATAATTTCACTCCTTTCCACCAGGTACAGATTAATGTTGATAATGATTATGAACTCAATATAACTTTTAATAACAGTTTTACATCCGGTAAAGCTATTAATACCAGCAGCTTTATCAATTTTTTTTACACGTTTAATCAAGCCGAAAAGGATTATTGGAATACAACACACACAGAACAAACAAGCAAAACGGTGAGTGGTGTATTAGATTTATCCGGTATTCCATCATTTATAAGATCAATTATAGAAAAATACTATGGTGAATATAGCGGAAAAATGAGAAAAAAGAGTGTATTAACCCCGGTAATAAACCGTACGTTAGGATATTTGCCGGCTGTGAATTAAAAGGGATAACAGGAGTCTGGTCCCTGCTACTGTGTCCAGATTACTCTGTATGGTAGCGGCCGGCAGTGTATTGAGATAAAAACAATGGCTCTGGATACCGATCCTGTCCGCCAGAACCCCTGTACTACTTTATAGGCGAAAATCCCCCAGGTATTATTCCAGGATTTTCGCTTATAGTAGTACCTGGCGTTGGCAGGAACCTTCCCGGATGTGATATCTATATATGGCACAAAATATTTCCTGCTTCTATTGTTTTGGATTGTAGGCTTGAGCCAACGCTGGGTTCTTCCGTAGTTTTAATCTCCTCTCTTATCTTGCATAAGCCTTTAAATGCAATTGCGCCAGGGGCACCCCCTCATCAAATGAATACGCATTATTTTCCCGGTCAAAACGGGCTTTACCATCTATGAACGCCGGCCCCTTCAATAATCGGGGTACTTTTTACAATATATCTAATTTTTCTGTATGCCATATAAATAATTATTGCATATAAAATACCATACGATCAGGCAAGGTCGAAGCGATCCGCGTTCATCACCTTGTTCCAGGCTGCCACGAAGTCATGCACGAACTTATTCTCCGAGTTGTCACATGCATAGACTTCCGCGAGTGCCCGCAGTTGGGAGTTTGAACCGAAAATGAGGTCGACACGGGTGCCAGTCCACTTGAGTTCGCCCGTTGCACGATCGCGTCCCTCAAACTCTTCTTTATCTCCCGGGATTGCCTTCCACGTCGTGTTCATGTCAAGTAGATTCACGAAAAAGTCATTGGTAAGCTTCTCCGGCCTCTTTGTAAAGACGCCGTGCCGGGACTGTCCAAAGTTGGCATTCAAGACACGCATACCGCCAACGAGGACCGTCATCTCGGGAGCTGTCAGCATTAGCAGTTGCGCCCGATCAACCAGCAGTTCCTCTGAAGATACGGCGTATTTGGTTTTGAGGTAGTTACGGAACCCGTCTGCTGCCGGTTCGAGTACGGCGAATGACTCCACGTCGGTTTGCTCCTGTGATGCATCCGTTCGACCGGGTGTGAAGGGAACGGTCACATCATGACCGGCATTTTTCGCCGCTTGCTCGATGCCTGCGCATCCACCCAGGACAATCAAGTCGGCGAGTGAAACCATCTTCCCACCTGACTGCGCGCTGTTGAACTCCTCCTGGATTCCCTCGAGGGTTTGCAGTACAGTCGCAAGGTATGCCGGCTGGTTGACTTCCCAATCCTTTTGCGGCGCAAGACGAATGCGTGCCCCGTTTGCACCGCCGCGCTTGTCAGAGCCACGGAATGTGGATGCCGACGCCCAGGCGGTCGAGACCAGTTCCGGGATCGACAGACCCGAGGCAAGGATATTGCCCTTAAGGTCCGTGATATCCTGCTCATTGATCAGTTCATGATCGACTGCTGGTACGGGGTCTTGCCAGATCAGTTCCTCCGCCGGGACCTCCGCACCAAGATAGCGCGAGCGGGGGCCCATGTCGCGGTGTGTCAGCTTGAACCACGCGCGGGCGAAGGCATCGGCGAACTCGCCGGGGTTTTTGTGGAACCTGCGCGCGATCGGCTCATAGATTGGGTCGAAGCGTAGAGAGAGGTCCGCAGTGGTCATGATGGGCGCACGGCGTTTCGAAGGATCGTGTGCGTTTGGCACCATGTCCTTCCCGGCGACATCCTTCGCGACCCACTGCCAGGCGCCCGCTGGGCTTTTCACCAGTTCCCACTCGTAGCCGAACAGCATGTCGAAATAACCCATGTCCCACTTAGTCGGGTTCGGTGTCCAGGCGCCCTCGATACCGCTGGTTATCGTGTCATCCCCCTTGCCGCTGCCGAAACTACTCTTCCAGCCGAGTCCCTGCTCCTCGATGACGGCGCCTTCAGGCTCAGGGCCAACATTCGCCGCGTCCCCGGCACCGTGGCATTTCCCGAAAGTATGCCCTCCTGCAATAAGCGCGACGGTTTCCTCGTCGTTCATGGCCATACGCGCAAAAGTCTCGCGGACGTCACGACCCGAGGCGACCGGGTCCGGCTTGCCGTCCGGCCCTTCCGGATTCACGTAGATCAGGCCCATCTGCACAGCGGCAAGCGGGTTCTCGAGATCGCGATCCCTGGTGTAGCGCTTGTCACCAAGCCATGTGTCCTCGCTGCCCCAATAGATGTCCTCCTCGGGTTCCCAGACATCCTCGCGCCCGCCTCCAAAACCGAAAGTCTTGAATCCCATCGACTCAAGCGCACAGTTGCCGGCAAGGATCATGAGATCGGCCCAGGATATCTTGTTGCCATATTTCTTCTTTACCGGCCAGAGCAGCCGGCGTGCCTTGTCGAGATTCGCATTGTCAGGCCAGCTGTTGAGGGGAGCGAAACGCTGGGTCCCGGACCCCGCACCCCCGCGGCCATCGCCCTTGCGGTATGTGCCTGCGCTGTGCCACGCCATCCTGATAAAGAGACCTCCATAGTGACCGTAATCGGCCGGCCACCATCCCTGTGAGTCGGTCATCAACGCATAGAGGTCTTTCTTCAAAGCCTTCAGGTCGAGTTTCTTGAATTCCTCGGCATAGTTGAATTCCTCACCCATCGGATTACTCATGGGAGAGTTTTGATGAAGAATCTTCAGGTTCAACTGGTTCGGCCACCAGTCCCGGTTTGACCTGCCTTTAGCGGTTGCTTGTTTGTTTGCTTTGCCGGTTATCTTATGCTTGCTATCTTCATTCATAAAGTTTTCTCCTTTCGCTGTCTGAATTTATGCACTATGATGCTGAAAATATCTACGTATTATTTTTTTATATATATTATAAATTCCGTATTTCAGCACTTACCAAAATCCCTTTAATATTAACCATATTCTTGATTTTTTTAGAAAGGGATTTACCGTATGGGATTTGGGATTAGCATCCATTGGGTTATAAAAGAAATTTCAAAGATCATTTTATCTTATTCCAATCTACCAGACTTTCCTGGCGCCACACAGCCCGGGGTGAGAAACGAACGAAATGTGTTATATGTTGTATTATTTTTTAATATATTTATTTTGATCAATTTCTATTAAATTAATTTTTGATGATGGCCATTAGTATATTGTTTTAATATCTTCCAGCTTGAATCCCCATGGCCGTGAGAGAATTATTCCATCCCTGACAAATCCCCGCATAGTAATGTATTCAGTAATTTTTCAGGCAGGATCGATCAGAATATAACAGATTATTACTCTTTCTCCCTATCCTGTTCATCCTGTCAAAAAATTTTCTAAAAAAAGAATTTGGACAGGATAATAGGATAGACCGGATATAATAAATCCTGACCCTTTCCTCCTATACTTATCCTATCCTGTTAAAAATTTGAATACCTGTACTCGTTTACCACATCCTGTTCCCGCAATGGGAGTTTGTATTTCCTGTAGTTTTTTTAAAATCGCTGATAGTATATCACTAATAACAGGTAAAGTTAATGCCCGTCCCGGGTTCATACTCTTCTGCACCATTCGTTGCAGGATTGACAAAAATATCAATCATATTATAATCCGATTTCATGTGTATGAAATAACAATCCCGGACACCATCATTATTCATGTAACCGGTAAAAGCATCAATGGGTATTCCCGGGTTTTCAGGAATTCCCGGAATTTCAAATTTGATTTTCTTTTCATGATTTTCATTAAACAAACCCTGTGCATGGCCGATTCCCATTAACTGGAAACCATTTCCTTCCCAGTCGATCAAAAAATGTCGTCTGCTTTTATTGGTTATCAATACACCAAGGAGTTTACCGGTGCCGCTGAAAAGACAGGCGGGACTTTCTCCCCACGGGCAATGGTCGATATCGACAAAAATTTCATTCCCTTTATATCCCGGATGGATATCTCCTATATCGATTGATTCAAAATGATAACCGGTGAACTTCCATAAGACGTTCCCTTCGCCATCGATCATGGCAATGGCATTGTCGCTGCAGCAGGTAATAACGAAACGGAATTGCGGCGGACTCGTTCCCGGTTCGTAAATACGGATACAGTCCAGATGTCCGTCTCCAAGCGGGAGGTCATGGGGATCCAGTGTCCACCGCACGGAACCGTCGAAATTAAGCATTGCATATCCTGCCATAATCTCATCCTTCCCGTCCCCATCCATATCAACAGGATAAGGTTGATGGGCTGTTCTGTATCCTCCCGGTCTTTTAATGGACCAGAGAAGGGTGCCGGTTTTTGTATATGCATATATCGTTGAATACCGTGTTTTTACCAGGATATCCTCTGCCCTGTCGTTCCCGCTCAAGTTGGCGAAGACGATACAGTCCGAAGCTTTGTCCGGGATGGAAAAAGACCATTTCTTTGTCCCGGTTAATCCGTTTAGAACGATGAGCTCTTTGTCTGCTGCAACAATCACTTCCTTAAAACCATCGCTATCGATGTCATAAATCTGGCAGGCAACATCATATGCATTCATTATTTGACCTGTCTCCGGATTTCCCCATTCCCAGAAAACTGAATTATCCAGGTGAAACACGGCAACAGAGGTGGTATAATGGTATCCCCCCCCATTATACGATTTTGCACTCACAATCTCGATTTCATGATCATTATCCAGATCCCCGGCAATAATCCATCTTCCGGCATAATTACTGGTAAGATGTATCTCTTTCCACGGATGTTCGATTTTCGCTGTTTTCGTTTCATGTGCTTTCATGTAAAAATGAACTGGCCGTAATGAACCGGAAAACTGTTCCTTTATCTGCGGGTATTGACATCCTGCCGTGGTGATAAGGGTGAAACAGGTAAGTATGCAAAAAACTTTTTTCATTCCTTGATTTCCACCTCTTTTCAGAGTACAATGGAGGGGGCTGTCCAAAAAGTTTTTTTTTGTTTTAAAATAGTGGTGTTTTAAACAGAAAGGGCTTATAACCACTACTATATATGGATCAATTTCCAAGAAATGTGACTTTTTAGACAGCCCACTCCTCAACATTCGTTGAGGTACGATTGTAATTTATAATCAACATGGTTGAAGCCCATTTATAATCTATAAGGTGCCATTTGGTTTTGGCCTTAAAGTTTACTTAATTATAAAGTATAGTCATAATATTAATACAATTCAATATGTATCCGGGGAATTCAGCGTGGCAGCTTCTGGAAAAACCCTTACCTTTGATGAATTCAGCAGTATTCCATACCCTCTTTTATAGAACTGTATCCGGTACCGATTCATGGACGCTCAACTTCCTGGCAAGGTTTCCATTAATTGCGCTTAAAAAAACGAATTTTGAGTTTCACCGTATCGATCCGAATACCGGTATTTCTATTATAAAACCAATGTATTGTCCTTTGCAGAAAGGTCTTGATGCAGAGTTTGAAATAAACGCACCAGCCTGTAAAAAGATTGTAATTCGGATAAATAACAGTTACAGGGAACTTTAAAAAGATACTGCGGGAATATTTTCCGGTAAATTTAGAATTGAAGGTGAAAAAGTATCAGCGTTCATGGCTTATAATACGGGTACCTTGACAAACAAATTTTATTTTATTACATTAATCATATAATGAAAAAAATTATTTTCCTGCTGACAGTTCTCCTCCTTGTTCATACAATAACATTTTCACAAACACTCGAACCAATCCGGAATACAAGGATTCAATTCGGCCCGGGAAAACAGGAAATCAGCATAGAAAAAGGCGGGGGTGAACACTGGAAGCCCCTTTTTTTCCATGTTGATGAGAACGGGATCATCCATATCCCGGATTTTTATAAAATGAGGATCGCACTCTTTAATACAGACGGGAGCCTGTACAAAGAGCTGAAGTGTCCTGCTGGTATATCGCCGCGGATGAATTATTTTTCCCTTGTCATGGATAACTACTATGTCACCTTTAATGACAATTCACTTTATCTTATCAATAGAGACGGGACGGTAAAATGGGAATATCCATCTGGCCTGGGAATAATTCCTGTAAGAGTGTTTCCCAATTCAGTCGGGATATTCGTGGTCTTTCCCCCGGTTGCAGATACAGATGGCAGGGCTCTTGTGTTTGATTACGCACAATCCCGACCAATCGGTCGGTTCGGCATAAAAGACGGGGACAAGGGAATTCCTTTAATCCAGAATACGGAAAATCATACCTTTACTTTTATGTTAGAGGAAATGACCAGGGTTGGAAAATACAAAGAAGATTCCTTTAAAGGAGAAAAAAATACCGGTCTTCTATTTGTGAACAGGGAAAACAGGAGCGTATGGAAGAAGAAGGAACATACCGGCGAGACAATCCTTATCTTTTCACGAGAAGGAAAACTTCTTGAAAAAGGAACAATCTATTATCCGGGGGGAGTAAGCGGCACAGGATTCTGGACCTGTGTTGATGAGAATCTGGTAATATATAAGAATTATTTCTATGAAGACTGGATGGAGATCGTTGCATACAGGTTCAGGGAATAAAAAAAGACTTGCTGCTATTCATTTAAAAAAGCTTGACAATTAAATCGGGGAATTGGAAAACTTATAGCCATAATTCCTTACCGTCTGGATGAATGAGCGTTTCTCACCAAGCTTTTTTCTTATCTTTTTTATATGCGAGTCCACGGTCCGCTGATACCCGGCATATTCATAATTCCATACATCCTGGAGAATTTGGTCCCTGCTTAATGCTTTTCCCTGGTTTTCTATTAAATAAAGCAATAAATCATACTCCTTGGGCCGGAGGTTCAAAGGTTTCCCATGTATCAAAACAGAGTGCCCCATCTTATTGATAACCAGTTCATTAAAAGCATAGTTTATTTTCTTTTCTTTACAGTACCTGCTTAAGATGGATTTTATTCTGGCAATAAGGATATGCGGGTTAAAGGGCTTTCTTATATAATCATCTATTCCTATTTCAAACCCATATAATTCGTAAATGTCTTCTTTTCTTGGGGATATTATAATGATAGGGATAGAGGAGATTTTCCTTATTTCACGGCATAAGGCCCATCCATCGTTGAGAGAAACATCGATGTCCATAATCAACAGATCAAACTTGAATTTACAATTCAGGAGTTTAATGGAAGTATTTTTACTTCTTTTTTCAACTAAGAAATTACCCTCCTTTTCCAGCCAGGCTGCTGTAAATTCTCCACTTTTTATATCATCGCTCATGACTAATATCTTTTTCATTCTTTTCCCTTCCTGCATTTCTTTTAATCAAAAAAACCTAATACTAATCTTTTAATCAAAATGACCTAATACTAAAAGTTTAAAAAAATAAACTTTTAGTATTAATTACATATAATTATATATTAAAGCACCTGTCAATAAGAGATATGTCTTTTTTTTCTATGAGGCATATCTCTGAACCAATGATTCGGGGATTTTACTATATTTGTGGTATTTTATTAATTGATAATCACCATACGAATAAGGATTTTTAACCCGCCAGGAATGCTAAAAACCCCTATACCATTGAAAAAAAATTTGATATTGTAAATAAAATAACCGGTCTATGCTGATGCAGACAAAAGAACAGCATAGACCATCTTTAAAAATAATTAAGCAAAAAAGATATTACCCGGTTCCCATCCTCTTTATAATCAGGAAAATTTGTACATTATTAATGTGAACATTATGTGAACAAAAGATGAATATTCTATGCTATTCTCATTAGCTGCTATAATTAAAAACGCTGGTACAATAACACCAGGATTTAAATTTAAATTTTCCTTCCGGGGTCGCAGGTACAACACTTTAATATAAAAAAGATAAATCTATAAAATGTTCACATAATATTCATATATCGATCAAATAAAGAACATATACTATCGATAGAATGAAACCAAATAAATTTATTTTTAGCCAGAGAAAAAGTTTATTCGGAGAGGTGATAAGATGGATAATGAAAAACAAATATCCCTTTGCAGGACTGAATTAAAATACTTTATAAGGTATATCGATTACTTGAAAATAAAGGAGATATTGGCAAATTTCCTGAAAGTAGATTCCTATTCCGCATTAAAAAAGGGGTACTGGATACGGAGTCTTTATTTTGATACCCCGGATAACAAAGAGTATATAGAAAAGATCCTGGGAGTAGAAAACAGAAAGAAAATTAGACTGCGGCTTTACAACCTGGAAGATCAGACAATAAAACTGGAAATTAAGAATAAATACAATAATTATATGAAAAAGGAAACTGCGCATATCAACAGGGAAGATGCACTGAAATTAATTAAAGGAGAGAAGGACTTTTTATTGGAATCACGGAATACGATTTTGAACAAGGTATACTATTTTATGTCTGAAAAGTATTACATGCCGGTAGTCATAGTAGATTATTTTCGTGATGCATTTGTCGGGAATTTTAATAATATAAGAATTACTTTTGACCATGATATATCAGCCTGCGTTACAGAATTGAATATGTTCAGGGGAGATCTGCATTTATTCCCGGTATTTGACAATACGACAATTGTTATGGAGGTAAAGTATAACTGTTTCTTACCCACATGGCTTAAAATGGTTTTATCCTGTATAAGAACCGTAAACTCTGCAATAAGCAAATATTGTTTCAGCAGGGAAGCGTGTTTAATGAATATTTGAAATACTATATAAGTAATAATCAGCAATTCTAAATGTGTGAATTTTTATACA
>JAFGQK010000351.1 GCA_016935735.1 Spirochaetales bacterium
AGGCTTTTCCCTCCTTATTATATTGATTATAAAGGCTATGCCTCTTATCTCCTTTTGATTTAGAAAAAGCCACCTGCTCTGCAGGTGGCTTTTACTCCTTTGTTCCGGAATACGTAAAAGCATTTTGCTTCATTTTGATAAAGACACTTTCTTCAATCCCGATTATATTCCCGCATTTGCATTGTATTGTCCCGGCTTTATGGATACTGTAATCCTTTGCGATTCTTTCTTTATAACAGCGTAATACCCGCCCTTTGCCGATTTTATCGTATTTAAAGATTTTGGATTTACAGTTAGCGCACTTTATAGTGAGAATCGTATTACTCCTTTATATCCAGAATTCCCGGCAGCATGCCGGGGCTTCCCATTACATTATATTCGGACATTATTCCTTTTTGCAATGACTTTAATAAACGTAACAGTCCTGTTCCCATCTGCTTCCAACGCTTCCACATCAGACGGGAATATCTTTTTTACATCACTTTTTTCAAGGGCTTTTTCCCACTCCAGCCACAGATACCCCCCGTCTTCCATCTTTTCGCATGAAAGTACATCAATAAAAGGATATTGATTCCAGAGATTACCCCACCATTCTTTTGTATGGAACGAACACATATCCCATTCCCAGAATACACCGCCGCTTTTCTGTTTTCTCAAAAAGTATTCTGGAATATTTCCATTTATTTCCCTGTGAAACCCGGGTACGACAATTCCGATTTCGCCATCCTGTTTCAGGAATTTATGGAAATAACCTAAATACAATTCATCTGTCCCATAATACTGATAGCTGTCCATACTTATGATACCATCAAAGAACTCTTCCGCAAAGGGAAGATTGTGGGCTTCGGCATGGATGGGAAATATTCTATTATCCGGACCTGCATCGCGAATTCTTTTCCAATTATCATCTGCCTGTATCCATAAATCATTTGCCCATACTTCCACATCAAACTCCCGGGCAAGAAAAATGCTTGAAAGGGATTTGCCGCACCCCATATCCAGTATTCTCATACCAGGCTTAATATTCATGTCTTTTACCAGCCATTCCGTAAGCCACAATACATTTGGCCCCATTTGATGTTCAAATATCCAATACGGATTATATGTTGAAGCATGCGGGAAAGCCGGATGATACAAGACATGGTGCATGTCGTTTACTCCTATAGTATCACTCATTGATAAATTTCCTCCCGAATTGTTTCTATTAATAGTATACCTGTTCCCGGTTTCTGTAAAGGAATCGGCTATAAAAAAAATTTCTTCAAATAGATACCGGTTAAGGATGCTTTATCCTTTACCAGTTCTTCCGGTGTTCCCTGAAATATTATTTCCCCTCCATTTTTCCCGCCCTCCGGCCCCATATCTATTATCCAGTCCGCATATTTTATTATATCAAGATTGTGTTCAATAATAATGACCGTGTTATTCTTTTCCACCAGGGTTTTTATTATTTTATAAAAATTATCAATATCGGAAAGATGTAACCCGGTAGTCGGTTCATCCATAATATATATATTGCTTTCCTTATGTAATTCAGATGCTATCTTTAACCTCTGTGCCTCGCCCCCCGATAAAGAACTGGTAGATTGACCAAGCTTTATGTATCCCAGTCCGACATCATCAAGAGACTTTAGCAGTTTATGTATTCTCTTGTTTTTAAAAAAATCCATTGCCTGCAGAACGGTCATATCCAGGACATCAACGATACTTTTCCCTTCAAACGTTAAATCGAGTACCCCCGGATGATATCTTCTGCCTTCACATTCATCGCAAATGGTTTTTACCGAATCAAGAAAGAACATCTCATACGAGAGTGTTCCCTGCCCCTTGCATTTTTGACAGGCTCCTTTTGAATTAAAACTGAACAATGAGGCATTTGTATTGGTATGTCTTGCAAATTCCTTCCGGATTAAATCGAATGCACCAATAAACGTCATAGGATTTGCCCTTGACGACCTGCCTATGGGAGATTGATCTATGACAATTGCCTCCGGATGCAGTTTCGCAAAACACTCATATATTAAACTGCTTTTGCCGCTGCCTGCAACACCGGTTACACAGGTTAATACACCTTTGGGTATTTTAACAGTAATATTTTTTAGATTATTAATATTCGCATCTTCAATGATATAATACCCACCGGGTGATTTCCTGTTATACGTTGGTGTAAAGGGATGAAACAGGCTTTTACTTGTAATGCTTCCGGCGTTTATAAAATTACTCGCTTCTCCACTATAAACCACAGTTCCCCCGTGTAATCCGGCTTTAGGCCCGATATCTACTATCCATTCGGCAGATTTGATAATGTCAGGATCGTGCTCCACAACAAAAACGCTATTCCCCTTATCTTTCAGTCTATTGAGTATTGAAATTAATTTCTCTGTATCACGGGGATGCAGACCAACAGACGGTTCATCCAGGACATAGAGTAAATCTACCAGATTACAATCGAGTTGCCGTGCCATTTTTACCCGTTGCGATTCTCCCCCGGAAAGGGTTGAAACAGGTCTGTCCAGGGACAAATATCCGACTCCAATTTCAATGAGTTGTTGGAGAACAAACCTTACTTTACGCAGGATGGGCGTAGATAGTTCATCCTCAATACTCTCAAGAAACGACAGGACCTCGGTAAGCTCCATTTTGCAAAGCGTTCCAATGGTAATCCCGTTAATGGTAACCGATTCGGCCCTTTTGTTTATTCTTGTTCCATTACATTCATCGCAATGTGAATAGATAAAATAACGGGAATATGCGTTTTTCTCATCTTCATTCGCTTCGTCATCCGCCCTGGTCAATACGGCATTTTCCAGTTTTCTGGCTATGCCTTCAAACTTCCTGTTATATGATAACTTCTTTTTGGCATCTTTAATCGGGAAAGGCTCCGAATAGAGAAGTTTCTGTAATTCTTCCTTTGTAAAATCCTTTATCTTTTTATTTTCATCAAATAGTTCTGCGGAAATAAGTTCTTTCCACATAAAACCGCCCGGCGTATAATGAGGATGGGTTATTGCCCCCTCTTTAAGCGTTTTCTCCTTATCAAAAAAAAGATCTGTATCTATTTTGATTTGCTTTCCTAATCCCTTACAATGCCGGCACATACCTTCAGGATGGTTAAAAGAGAAATAAAAAGACGGACCGATAAAAGGCTTTCCCACCCTTGAATAAAGTAAACGGAGATATGTGTTGATTTCTGTCGCAGTTCCTACGGTACTTCTCAAATTATTCCCCATTCTTTTCTGGTCGATGACAATTGCTGTTGAAAGGTTTAAAATCTCATCGACATCCGGTCTTGAAAGCTTGGGCAGCCGGGTACGGGCAAAAGTCGAAAACGTTTCAATCAACTGGCGCTGCGCTTCCGTATAAATCGTATCGAAGAGTAAAGATGATTTTCCGGAACCTGAAACACCGGTGAAAACAACCAGTTTATGTTTTGGAATTTTTACCTCTATGTTTTTCAGGTTATGTGTATGTGCATTCTTAATGATAATGCATTTTTTTTCCATAATCATTTCTAATTATCCTCCATATATAGATTTTTACCTGTCGGTAAAATTCCGTATAAAATCCTTGAGCCATTTTATTTCGCCTTCCAGCATATAAATTCTTCTTGTGGCAAGCTGTATATTGGCAAAATGGCCATGGTTATCAGTTATATAGGTCTCAAGATCTTTATATCCCTGTATGGTCTCTTCAAGTGATGTGCCGTATTTTCTTAAGCATTCCACGGCTTCATCTTTATCCAAAAAAATAAGATTTTTTAACGCGATATCTATTGGTTGTTTCCACGGCTGCCAGGCGGATGCAAGTTCTTTGATTTTCGATTTAAATGTCTCCCTCCCGAGCGGTGTTAAAGAATATATTTTTTGAGTTACATTATTCTTTGTCACCTTAATCTTACTGGTAAGTATTTTTCGTTTTTCCAGTTTTGCCAGCAGTTTATAAATGTTGGAGAACGATATATCCGTCCAGTAGTCCATACTCCGATCTTTTATATCCGATGTAATCCGGTAGGCATGCTTGGGCTTTTCTGAAATCAATCCCACTAATGCCGTTTCAGCGTTTGATAAATGAACCATAGAAACTCCTGTAAATAATCTAAAGTTAGTATATTCTACAAGTAGAATATACTATCATTATAACACAATGTCAACTTGTGAACCTGACAAAGTTATGTTGGGGATATAGCCTTTTTTTCTAAAAGAGATTTATTTAAAAGAACAATTTCATACCTCGTGCAACGGTAAAGAAAGCTAACAAAAAGTATGGAGGATGAAGGGAGAAAAGAATTATGAAGTATGAATTATGAAGTATGAAGGGGGAAGGATGAAAAAAAATTCGTTTTTTATGCATGCAGGACGACATTTTAGGGCGTTATATATTGCAGGAATATCATTTTATAAGGAGGATGAAATGGGTTTACCGGAATTGCATGAATTTCATTTTGTTATCGGTCACCGTATGAGAATGCGTCTTGAGGAACTGGATGTTTTTGGAAAATTGCATAACATTTCAGGAATTATTGTAAGGATTCTCCTGTTACTTGTACCAGTTATAAAACGGGAGCATGACCGTGGGAAGCAGCGGGAAAGCCGGTACGAGTATGTGTCTCCCGACCGGAAGGAAGATCGTGTACATACGCATGCATACCTGCCGGAGAATCTGTACAGGAAGTTGAAGCTGATTCACCACGATTTGAATTTTTTTAGTATGGGGCAGATTGTACGGGTTTTTATAGTGGTGTTTTTTAAACTGGTAGATGAGTATAAAGAGGATATCTTGAAGGAATTGGAACGGATGTATAAAGAATGGGAAAAAGAGGCCAA
>JAFGQK010000352.1 GCA_016935735.1 Spirochaetales bacterium
TAACCGGTTTTCCGGGGTAAATATATTTGAAGGGTGTTTCTAAATCATTGCCCCTATTAGAATTATAAACAGCGCTAAAAGCTCATAGAGGAGAAATAAAAAACAAAAACGCAGGGCTTCCTGTATCAGGCAACCCTGCTTTTTTATTACAGACTGGAATTCGGATCTGCCTTTGGATCTTCACAAAGGGCAAGAAAGTAGATTGACCGTGCAATAATGAAAAATTTGTTGTTTGCCAGTTGTTTCACTGTTTTAATTTTAAATGCTTTAGAAAGGAGTTCTGCCTGCCGGTCACTCAATCCCTGGAGTGCCTGTACCGGGGAAGCAAGTATTTCCTTTAATGACTTGCCCTCATATGCTTTATCAATTCCCTTATTAATATTTAATGAACTTTCAGCCGTATCTCCCTTTTCGAACTTAGCGAGTTCCTGGATTGCCCATGCCCATTTTGCAAACCGTATCTTTGCAAACTGCTCTACTGTCGAGACACGGAAAGCCTCTTTCATCAAATCCGCATCACCTTTACTCACCCCCTGGATTGCATGAACCGCCTGTTTCAGTATTTTCCTGAGTGTCATTGACTCAAATTTCTTGTCCACAGCATTTTTAATATTCATTTATAAACCTCCTCGTGCTGGTTACGGGAATATGATAAAACAATCAAGGCTGTTGTTTTTCTCTACTCCCTCGTTATTTTTAAGAATCAGCAAGGAATGATGGTAAACCATTGCTTCTGAACAATAAACAGTTTGTCCAGAGGGAAAAACATCGATTCCAGGTTTATCAGTCACCCTTACTTTAGTTATAACAAAAAGAATTAAAAAATAAAAGTTTTTTTTTCTTTTTCTTTAAAATTAGTGATATTTACACAAAAAAATATTGTGAAAACAGGGGGGAGATTATATAATAAAGACAGGCTTCGGTTTAAAACCGGGGAATTTTTTTTGAAAACAGGAAAAGAATGCCATTTAAAATAACATTTAATGTGAATGGTACCTGGCAGGGGGGGGCGAGGGTTCCACCGGAATTACGTGATATGTCGGATCTTCATGAATGGATACGTAATTTCCTAAAGACATTCAAGACTTTGGGGCAGACATATTCCCGTTATTTTTCGAATGACGGGGAGCTTGTGGGTCAGGAAAAGGCCAATCTCGTGATTGCCCTGGATGGATTGATCGGTGGTCTTGTTCTTTTAAGAAGGTATATTACAAAGGATAATCCCAATCAGTTTGAATCCCTGGATAATACCTATGATTTCTGGTTCGAAATTAAGATGGACCTTGCCAACTGGCGGGGCAGGGGAAAGATGAGTAATAAATTCACGTTTAAAATAACGAGTTTTGCCAATTGGTATAACAATGTCATGATGCAGAAAATACAAAAGGTATTCAAAATGTATTCACAGGCTATGGAAGATGAAGTCCTTACTGATGAAGAGAGTAATAATCTATGCCGTTTTATAGAAGTAATAATCTTTGATATCCTTGTTATAGAAAAAGTGCTTATCTCTACAGATTTAAATCGATAATGTAATGGATGTGCCAGGGAAAAAACAGGGGAAAATGATGAATGTCAGCAGTGTCGAGCAAATGCGGAATATGGATAAAGCCGCCGTGGAGGATTATTTAGTCCCGGAGCAATTGCTCATGGAGAATGCAGGACTTGCAGCCTGTTCGGTTATCCATAAATACATTCAGGGGATAGATAAAAGATATGTAATCATCTGTGGCACAGGGAATAATGGGGGTGATGGTTTTGTTGTTGCCCGGAAGATCCATTCCATGGGGGGAGAGGTGAGTGTCTTTATTGCCGGGACAGGGGAAAAATTAAAAGGTGTATCTGCACAGAACCTTGAACGTCTGTTAAAAACCCCTGTTTCTGTTCTTGACCTGGGTCATGATCCTGCAAAACTGGCACTCCTTGAACAGGAGTTGAAACAAACCGATGTGATCGTGGATGCATTATTCGGTACCGGACTGGCACGCGATGTCGAGGGTTTTTACCGGGAGGTGATCCGGCTTTTGAATAATGCCGGTAAAACAGTGGTAAGCCTTGATATCCCGTCCGGTATCAATGGCGATACCGGACAGGTTATGGGGATTGCAGTAAGGGCAGATTATACGGTAACGTTTGGTCTTCCGAAATACGGCAACCTCCTGTACCCGGGATATGATTATTGCGGAAAACTGTTTGTCACCCATATATCATTTCCCCCGTGTCTTTATAATAATGAACACCATCAAATACGTATCAATATACCCCCGGACCTTGAAAAGCGGAATCCTATGGGACATAAAGGCTCATTTGGGGATGTACTGTTTATTGCAGGTGCATCGCAATACCCTGGTGCACCATATTTCAGCGCTTTTTCTTTTTTAAAAGCAGGTGGCGGGTATTCCCGGCTTGCAGCACCTGGTTCCCTGGTACAGTTTATCGCGACCGGTGGGAGAGAGATTGTTTTTCTCCCCCAGGCGGAAACAGCAAGCGGGAGTATTGCAAAAGAGAATGAAGATTCACTCATAAAACAGGCATCCAGGGTGGATATGGTGGTTATGGGTCCCGGACTTTCCCTTGATCTTGAGACCAGGCAGCTTGTCTGTTCACTCTCGGAAAAGATAGATAAGCCGCTTCTTCTTGATGGAGACGGAATAACAGCGGTATCAGAGAATGTTGATATTCTTAAAAAAAGAAGATATCCGACAATTCTCACACCCCATCCCGGCGAAATGTCCAGGATAACAGGGTATTCCATCAATAAGATCAGGGAAAAAAGCATGGAGATTCTCGCAGAAACCTCAAAAAAATGCAATGCAATTATCGTATTAAAACAGGCTCATTCACTCATCGGCTTTCCTGACGGGAAGATATTTATAAACGTAAGCGGGAATTGCGGAATGGCGACAGCCGGGTCCGGGGATGTCCTTACCGGCACCATCGCTGCAATGTACGGACTTGGTCTTTCAATACCCGATGCTGTTCGTGCAGGGGTTTTTGTCCATGGGGTTGCAGGCGATAAAGCGGCAGAGGCAATAGGCCAGGATGGAATGACTGCCCGGGACATCATGGATTTCCTTCCCTGTGCTGTAACGTATTATAGAAAAGAATATCAGGTAATAAGCCGTCATTATTATAACAGGATTGTCCCTGTTTTATAAGCAGGTACAATATGAAATTTTGCATTAAAATCGTTTTTTTGATGCAAAAAAAAAATATACCCTTGTCATTCTTCTTACTATTTGCTATATTTTGTTATCTCGTTATAATTCTAGAATTCTTTTTTACATGGTGGGAACTATGAAAAGTACTGATATGGCAAGAAGAGACAGGGAAATAAAGAAAAGCCGCAAAAAAGAAGAAGTCCTGCAGAAAAAGGTGGAGCAAAGAGATACCCTGTCTGTCGGTGAGTTTATAAACAAGCTTTACTCGCTCTTTTATCATGACGAACAGAAAATATACAATCTCGATAGTGCAGAGATAAAAAATCTTGTTGCAGAAATAAAGGATACACTCTCTGAAAAAGATTGGGATAATGTATTAAGAAAAGCTGTTCGAAAATCCAAAGTAACACAGCGCGAGGAAGCATTTCAGAAACTTAAACAGTATCTGGCAGTGTAGCTATTAATCTTTCTATAATTAATGCAGCATCTTTTATATACTTTTTACATTTTGTCTCGAAAAGACCTTCTTCCCTTGCTTTCGCACTCCCTTCCGGTGTTGATATATCACACCCTATAAGTTCACGGCAGTTGATTGTCTTATTGATTTTTTCAAACTCTGCTGCAAACTCCCTGACCAGGGAATAGGTTTTTGTCTTTGATTCATTATCCTCCGGCTTCCATTTCCCAAATACAAGTCCTATAACCATAAAAGCCCCTGTTACTGCACCACAGGTATTCTGCAAGGACCCCATTCCCCCGCCAAAACCGCAGGCTATCTTTAATGCAGTGTCCGTTTCCAACCCGAAAAGCGGCGCATAGGCGGCAAACATAGCCTGGGAGCAATTAAAACCCCCCGAAAAAAACTTTATTGCTTTATCTACATTACTTTCCATGACCGGATAGTATGAAGAAATTTGAATAATTGCAAGTATATTGCCGGTCATATATGGAAGAAAATCAATCTTGTAAGAAAGAAATTTTCATTTTTTCTTTAACTGTTTCCGTACCCAGTTCAGTCCCAGTTTTCCATATATATGAAAGAGCGGTAATGCAAGAGGTAATATCTTTTCCAGGAAAGGATGAAGATAGGCGATTTTAATAAGCAACTGAAATAATAAGAGTGCGGTTCCCGATTCTATCATCACCCGGTCATCACAGGAGGGAAGATGCCATTTTTCCCCTGTTTTTCGTGCAGCTTCCGGTCCGTCCCTCATCGTTAATACAACCTTAAAAGGACCTTCCCTGGTAAAAGGAACTGCTTTGTTATTGAAAAGCGATGCAACAGACGCCTTTTTTAATCCGTCCCTCCAGGTATGTTTATCAAAATCTTTTAATTTTATATTTTTATCTATACTATATGTCTGGATAGAGGGAATAGCACACGCTGCTTCTGCACAGGCGATAGGGCCGCCGGAAAAAAATAAAGGAACAATTCCATAGGGGGCCAGCACCATGGAGAGAAGTTCAGCCTCTCCCAGTGATTTCCCGTTGCATTCAATATTCCTGATTTGAGAAGAGACCGTATGTGCAATAAATCCTTTTGATCCGGAGGATGCGTGCATTCCAATCATGATAAGTCCCCGGGCATTTTCCGGGTCACCTATCGCAGGGACCGGGTATGCCTTAAAGCCGTGGGATAATTCTGCCCGCCTGTCGATTAATTCGGGAAGCAGGTTATAACCTGTTCGGTGAAAATCCTGGATACGTATGTGGTTCACCCCTGCACTATATAGGGCAGTGACCACTGCATTCACATCAAGGGACATATCGACACACGCCTGTGCCCATTCCTTTGTTTTAAGAATAGCAGCCTTTCTTGTCCAGCAGCCCGAACTACCTTCGATATCGGAAATAATAAGAATTGATGTATAACAGGGTTTCATCCTTTTTTCTTTTTCATCCTTTTTTCTATTCCAACCGGGACCCCGGTGGTGCACATGTCCCGGTATTCACTATTACTCAAAAGGATTGACGATCCTTAGTCTTTTGAAATTTCCCGAATCATTAAAAGAAGTCCAGTACTTATAATCATTATCCCGGATATATCGAACCGATTTCTTAAAAACATCCTTCACTGTCGATGTTAAGAAGGGTATAATCTTTTTATCATCCGCATCTTTATAAAGTACCCATAATGCCAGTGCATACCCATAAAGAGATGGTGTTAAATATCCCAATTTACTCAAACCATCGCTCGATGTGACTGGCATTACGGCGTTTGCGCTGAATATACCCAGACCAAAAAAAACGGAAAGGAGATCGGTAAGTTCTTCATCGGTTTCATATATCCGGCGTTCTCCTTCCAGCTTCAGGTGGCTTAATTCATGTATAATAACAGCAATTAAATGGGCAGGACGCTTTAAGAGAGTTCTTTTTAAACTGATTTTATAAACTACCTGAAAGCCTTCTGCTTCCTCATTATAGGTGCCGGCAGTACCGGAAAATGAAGTTGGTGCAAAAGAGAAATTATTCAATACCTTTTCATGAGCTTCCCCGGATGTATATTCTATCCTGATTGAACCGGCATGTATATCCATAATGTGGGAAATCTGGAAAACGAGGAAATCGACATCGGCTTCTCTCCCTTTATATTCCATACCGGAAAAAATCATATCCGGGTAAATAATGGGCTTCGCTTTTAAATAATTCAGTCCAAACAGCCTGAAAATCATCATCCCGGTATTTTCGACCCACTCTCCGGCCTCATCATCGACAGGCAAATGCCTGCTTTTAAAAAAGGACATTTTACCTCCTTATTCCCCGAATATGTATTCCATGGTAAAAACAAATGCCATATCCGAATCCCTGTCCCAGCCGAAGGAGTCATTCTCATCGCCGAACATTGCTGTTGCCATGAATCCGATGGTAAAACCCTGGTACATGTTCCAGCTCATCCCGGCAATCAATAGCCCGCTTAAGTCGACCGGGGAAACCAGTGACCGGAGCTGGAAACTCATGTTGCTTTCCGGTGTATAGACTATCTCCGGGAAGATGTAGATGCCATAGGGTTTGACGGGAAGCGCTTCTGCTTCCTCCCATTCCCCAAAGGGATAGAGACCTGTTTCAAGCCGCAGATTCAACCCCGCATCTCCTTCCAGACCTATCATCGAATATACCCCCCCGGAACATATGAAGCCTTCTTTTACTGCTTCTTCATCCGGGTCTTCACAGGGGATATCGCAGGAAGCGGCAAGATACCAATCCACAAGAAGATGCCCGTGTGCAGCTAAAAACGGCCTGTGTGATTGCGGTGAACCTTTGTAGAGATAACCGGCCTGGCAGGTAATACCGTACACCTTTCCGGCAATAATACCTCCTGCGGATACGTCTGAAATACTCTGCATTTCCGGCACCAGTGCACCGGGCATTACTTCACGAAAGCCGGGAAATGGCATTAATACGGTTTCTATGTAAGAGAACCTCCCCAGGGGAATATAGGTAGATGCGAGAATATCTGTCTCATCGCGGAGAACGGATTGGGAAATATCCACATCCAGGGACATTCCCTCGAAAATCACATCCCCTGCATTGAACATGAATCCTTCACCCCACGATACCCGGGTTTTCCCGAGGGTAATTCTGAAACCAGGGAACCTCACCTTGACATATGCCCTGGGTATATTGAACATAAGGTTATTATCGACCAGGACAAGGGAACCGGCATATTCTTCCATAAGAAGATCAATATGATTGACGACAATTGAATCCAGTTGAAACTGTGCTTTAACATTTTTGTTCCCGGTTGATATGATATCCAGCCTTGTTTTTAAAAGATTGGTGATTCCCAGCATATTGTTATCATCATCCGGATCATACGAATCATCGACTAACCTGGATAAGATAAGGTAATCACTGATTGTCACTGTTGTCATCATCTCTGCCCCGGCAAAGGGGACAGAGATGAGAAGCAACATTAGAAAAAAAAAGAGAAGGTCTTTTCTTACCATGTCAATTCCTCTAAAGAGAAAATGGCCGGATCGATATTTATATCAATCTTCATATCCTTTAACTGGAAGACTGTGCTCGAATTCGTTTTCATCGTATCCTTCATTACGATATGAAAGGGAATATTCTTTCCCTTAATTTGCCTGATTTCAAGTACTGCCATGTTCTTTACTATAGTATACGAAGATTCCCTGTTGGAATATGAATAGAACTCACCCTTTCTGTAGGCAAACAGGTTTTTATCCACCCAGATTACCTGCTTCGGATAGATGATATCCTTTGCACCCTTTTTTTCGACCAGTAGTATTTTATAACACTGCTCCCCATCCACTACTTCTTCTCCATCCAGCGTCGCCGTATACTTGTCCAGCAGGCTTTCACCGCCCCGTAAGTCTTCATAGGAAAAATCAGAGCCGACGATACGGTCTTTCAGTGCATCACCCTGGAGATGAATCACCTCCACTGCATCGGGAAAGTAAAGATAGATCTCGTTCTTTAAACGAAGTATTTTCTGGCCTCTTTCCTCCGGATTGGTAAACTCGAGCATCATATCACCGTTTTTTGCTTCATAACTCTTGAAGGTTGTTACCCGCGTTCCCAGGTTATCGGTTATTTCAAACCTGCCTTCTGCAATGGCAGAAAGATTTTCGCTTTCTTCGATTTTTTTAATAATCTCATCTGCGGTAATGGCAAATATACCCTGAATAACCACCAGGCCGATTATGATAATTGAAAAAAGTTTCTTCATATTCTTGTTCCTCCTTCTTTTTATACTGCTCTTAATGCCTCGACCGGCTGTATCTTCGCTGCCCTTCGTGCCGGGAAGAACGATGCAATCGAGGCAATGGCTGTTGAATAAACAAAGATAATGATGGTATTACGCAAACTCCAGGCAGGTTTTAATAAAGAAGACATGGCAAAATCTGCCGATTCCAGGCCCTCGCTCCAGTCCCATCCGAGAATACCGAGTGGGATTACGATTCCTGAACCAATAAGAACACCAATAATCGAGGCTATGGCCCCGATAAAAAAGGATTCTAAAAAGAATAACCGGACTATCTGGCTGCCCTTCATCCCCATTGCCGCCACTGTTCCTATTTCTCTCATTCTTTCATAAACGACCATGATGGTTGTTGTAATGATGACCGTAGAACCCAGGAGGAAAAAGAATAATGCCACGTAATAGCCGACAATATCGAGCATCAATATATAGGCAGGATATACCCCGATGGTGTCCCATGCGCGTACATCAAGGTTGGTAATCCCAACGGATGAAAGGGTGTTCTTTATAGATGACACAGTGGTGTTCATCTTGTTTATATCTTTTAACAGAATGAGAATCTCGATCACGGAATCATCCATTTTAAGGAGGTTTTGTGCAGTATCCAGGGGAAGAAAGAAGAACCGTGTATTGTACATTGCAACAGGCAGGTCCACGATTCCCGTTACCTTGACTGTTATCCCGTTCATTCCCATATATTTTGTCTTTGTCGAGATGGTGATCCTGTCCCCGACCGAAGCATTCAATTTTTTTGCAAGGCCCGAGCTAAGGATGATCTCCCTTGCTTCTCTGTCGCTTTGAGGAATCCCGCCGCTTTCCAGTTTCGTTTCCAGGTTCATAAACCCGGCATCTTTCTGAAAATCCATCCCCATCCCCATCCCCAGTATTAATTTTCCTGACCGGGGATTATCGATAATCAGTCCGGGAAAGGCATCCTGTAATGCAAGGCGGTTAAAGAGGATTCGTTCCTCGAAAGGGACATCCCTTTCTGTATACGCAAGAGTTTCTTCTGATAATGAAATACCGGCAAAACGGTCGGGATCGTACAGAACGTACCGTTCCAGTACTTCGTTTATCCCGTAAAGAACATCACCGAGCTCCATTCTGTCCATATTACTGGCAATACTCTCAATGTCCGGGATTTGAGTTCCTTTCCGGGCCAACCGCTCTCTTACATAGAGATATTTTTCTTTAAGGAATGAAAAAACCGGATTATTCCCCGATGTCAGAAGAGTAATAAACCTGTCCCAGTCTTTCACATCCTGTAGAAACAGCCTGGGCGAACCGTAAAAGGCAGTGCCGAAAGAGATGCGGGGATTAACAGCCTCTACATTGTCTGTGTTTTCCAGGCGTTCAAGGACATCCTTGTAGTTGTCGATCCCGAGATGCAATGGATTCAGGGCTTCGTTTACATCGTATTCATTATGCCTTATCCGTATATGTCCTGTTAAAACAGTATAGATGTTTTTTTTCATATCTTTTCCTATACCGGCATAAAGACTTATTAATATGGTAATTATCATTGCTGCAATGGCAATTGCAGTGCCGGAGAGGATGCTCCTCCTTTTATTTCTGGATATATTCCTGAATGCGATTTTATACAACTTCATAACTGCCTCCTTTCTTACTGATACCGTAAGCAGTCTGTTACCTCCATCCCGAGTGCCTTGCTTGATGGAATAAATGAGGCGATCATGGCAAAGAGAATACTTACAGAAAATGCAATAATCATCGTTTGCGGATTCCAGGTGGATCTGAATATATTGAGCATCCGGTATCCGAATTCCATCCTCCCCATAAGTCCGGTAAAATCAATACCGATAAAATAGGTGTATGAATTCAGCAAAGAACCCAGGATAAGGCCAATGAGTGCCCCGATTACTCCGATTCCTCCTGCCTCGAACAGGAATGTGACCCTGATTCCCGGATCCATCATTCCCATGGCCCGCATCATTCCTATTTCCTTAATGCGTTCAAATACTGCCATTAACATGGTGTTGGTAATTCCCACAGCAGCGATGACAAAGACCAGGACCAACATGACATTGATAACATACCGTTTCGATTCCATGATTGTCCCACCCCCGAATAAATCGATATAGCTCTGGACAACAAGACCCGGATAATCGTTTGCAATAAGACTGCTTACCCGTGCTGTTTCTTTTTCTATTTTTTTCCAGTCAGCGAGATTTACCGGGACATCGGTTGCTTCACCCTGCATCATGAGTTTCTCATCTGCAACATCATAGGGAACAAATATTCCTGCTTTATTGATAACAGGATTTTCCGTATTAATGATCGCCGTCACATTAAGGGTAAGGGTGGTGAACGCCCCGGTTCTTGTTCTTGTTCTTATATCTATGGTATCGCCCAGGTGAATTCCCATATCATCTGCAAGCCATTCACCAATCATCGTTTCTTGCATCCCTGCCCTGATAAAAACGGAGGTTTCCGTAAGGACCTTTTTGGTATTCAAACTGAACACATCGCTGTTTGTTGCCGGATCTATGGCATACACAGTGGCCTGCTTCGAACCATTCCTGAAAAATATTTCCCCGCCAAAAACAATCCTCTTTGTCGCCGGAATTCCATTCTGTTTTAAAAATGAAATGAGTTTGTCCGGGGTTTTTATCGTATATTTCAGGGGTAAATAATCCTTTTCTTCCACATATTTTGCATCCAGGATTTGAGCAGATCCTGTTTCATAGAGAATAAAATTCGTATCTGAATCTTTTTCAAATCCCATAATGAATGCATCGGTCCAGATAAAAATAGCGATCCCGACAGCAATGGCAATACAGGTAATAAAGGTCCGTTTCTTGTAGCGGAAGAGGTTCTTTAACCCGAGTTGCAGGGAAAAGCGTCGTATATGATTTTTGTTCAGGATGAGTTCCCGGATTATCACCTCCCACAATATCGTGACAAACCAGAAATAGATAACCCCGGCTATCCACTTTCCTGTAAAGATGAATGGCCGGAAAAGAATAAAAGGTTTTCTCTTCTTATCTGCCATACCCTACCTCCTTGAGTCTTGAGTAATTTTCCCGTCATGGAGAAGCACAAGACGGTTGGCGATGTCCATCACCATTTTGTCGTGGGTAGAAAAAATGAAAGTTGTTTGGTGCTTCCGGTTCAGTTCCTTCATAAGGTTTAGAATTTCACTCCCTGTCGTAGAATCGAGGTTTGCCGTGGGTTCATCTGCAAGAACAATCTCCGGCTCTTTGATAAGCGCCCTGGCAATAGCTACCCGCTGCTGCTGTCCCCCGGAAAGCTCACGGGGGAACCGGTGTTCCATGGTCTTGAGTCCTACTTCTAAAAGAAGGTTCATGGTTCGTTCTTTCAACTCTTTTCCATCGACATTAAGCAGCGAAAGGGCAAAAGAGACATTTTCATATGCAGTAAGAACAGGGATAAGGTTGAATGTCTGGAACACAAATCCGAGGTTCTGCCTCCTGAATAGGGCGAGTTCATCCTTTGTCTTCCCGGAAACTGCTTCGTCATTGATGTAGATTTCACCAGTGGTACTTATATCCAGACACCCGATAAGATTGAGCAGGGTTGTTTTTCCCGACCCGGATGGCCCGGCAATGGCAAGGAACTCACCTTTGTCTACCGTAAGGTTTACACCACGGAGGGCATGGACATCCACCTTTCCCACGTGATAAATCTTTGTCACATTATCTACATTGATCATATTCTACCTCCTCTGTTTCGTTCTTTATTTCTCATTTTTTTTCTTCCGTTTCTTCCGGCATATCTGATGTATCGTTACTATCAGACAGGGAAGATTTCTTAAGCTCTTTCCCAAGGGCAAGTGCCCCGAGGGTTGTGCCCAGGGACATGGTTTCAAGTGCTGAAGACGGAAGAAGCATGATCGATCCATGCTTCTTAATCCCTTCATAGATCATGTTCATGGCACGGAGGTGAAGGGCTGTCGGGTTATTCTTATATCGCTTTGATGCCTGTTCAAACTTTTCTGCAACTTCCACTTCTGCAGACCCGAGAATAACCCTGGATTGACGTTCCCGTTCCGCCTGGGCCCTCCGGGACATTGCATCTTCCAGTTCCCTGGGGATGATGATATCGGTGATTTCTATGGAAAGAATGGTAATGCCCCAGGAGGTTGTTTTTGCATCCAGGATTTCCTGTATTTCCTTCCCGATATGCTCCCTTTCTGCCAGGAGTTCGGCGAGTTCATGTTTCCCGATCCCGTCCCGCAGTGCGGTCTGGGCAGAAAGAACAACCGCTTCCACAAAGTTTTCCACCTCGAGTACCGCTTTTTTTGCATCCCATACCATCCAGAAACAGAGCGCATCAACATGTACAGGCACGGTGTCGATGGTAAGGGTTTTTTCCGCACTGAAGTCTGTTGCGCGAATACGGGTATCCACAAAAGCAGTGACCCTGTCGATAATGGGAAAAAGGACAAACAGACCCGGTCCCCTTGCTTTTCTGAACTTGCCGAACCGTAAGATCACCACTTTGTCCCAGTGCTGTACAAGCTGGAATGCCGGTGAAAAGAGTAAACCCCCGGCGATGAATCCGTAAAGGGGATAAAAGTTACCGCCGATTTTTGCATACATCCCGATCCATGCAATAATGATAAACTGGATAACGGTAATCCACAGGGGGAAAAGGGTGATAAGTCCCCCGGCGACAACTGTCCCGATTACCACACCGGCAAGCATCTCCTCATTCATAGTTCCCTGGGTTATAATCTGGACTGCAATACCCATACCAAGGAACAGACCAAGAACAAGATATGAAAAAGCATTATACCCGAAATCTTTCGGTATTTTGAATCCGGGAAGATTTTTAATGCGTTCATACTTATTTTTTATCATTTGTATCATTTTCTTTATCCCCTTTCTCTGTTTCATTTTCAAACTCACCCATATAGTTTATAATTTCATTTAAGGTAAAGCCATATGACGCTGCCTTTGTGATAAAGGTTCTGGTGAGTTCTGCGAGAATTCTTTCCCGCTCAATTTCGTTTAATTTAATTTTTTTATCGCTAATAAAGGTACCGCTTCCCTGCTGACTTAATAAGATGCCCCTTATTTCCAGTTCACTATATGCCCTTGCTACCGTGTTCGGATTGATCTGGAGATCAACGGCAAGTCCCCGGACAGTGGGAAGCTGGTCACCGCAGTTGAGTCTCCCGTCTGCTATTGCCATTTCTATCTGAAGAATGATCTGCTTGTAAAAAGGAACCCCGCTTTTGGGATCAAGGGTGAACGCTAAAAAATTTTTACTCTCTGTTTCCATAATCAATCACTCTATTAATGTATCAATGTTCTAATACAATAATAATATAGTACAACAATACAATTTTGTCAAGGGCTTTTTTAAAAAAAGAAAGAAAATTTTCATACATTAAATAACCTTGATGTGTTTCCGGATTATTGATACATTCTTTTTACGAAAGGAAGAATAAATGGGAAAGCAGGTCTGGAAGAT
This sequence comes from Spirochaetales bacterium, assembly GCA_016935735.1. Lineage (GTDB taxonomy): Bacteria > Spirochaetota > Spirochaetia > SZUA-6 > JAFGRV01 > JAFGRV01. Next base: position 13,348 of record JAFGQK010000352.1, read on the forward strand.
AAATAAGCTTGAATACCTTGAAACACATGGACTCTCCGTACTGATGTTTCATAATCACTATTTTCATGGAAAGCAGGGGGGTGTGGAAATAATTCAGCACGGGGAGCGGATCGCATCAAATGGTAATCTTATCCTTGTCCCCGATATGAACCCGATTGTGCCGCTTATACACTATTCCCGGTTTGACCGGAGGGTTATTGACAGGGAAAATGTAACAATCAGCGTGGATAATCATTTTCCGGAAGAAAATATTGAATATACCATAAGCGTCCGGGGATCAGGCCCTTCATTTTATATAACCGTGGATTTGAAAGAACCCCTTGCCAGGAACTATAAAGGAAAGGTGGGGTTTAACCTGGAATTTTTCCCTGCATTATATTTCGGGAAAACCTATTCACTTGGGAAAGAGTGCGGAATATTCAGCAGGGATTGTCATTACTCGGAACATAAACCTGCGCCTCTTGCCAGGGGTCAGAAATTGGTAATTGCACCGGAAACCCCTTTATGCAAGCTGGAGATCGAGTCGGCAACAGGGGAATTATCGCTTTCCGATACACGGAATATTGTTTATAATGGATGGTTTAATCTGTTTTCTTTTATTCCATGTAATGGTAAAAAAAGGGTAATCGAATGGATCGTTACCCCCCATATTGTTCCCGGCTGGGAACGCAATCCTGTTATTTGTTTTTCCCAGGCGGGATATCATCCGGGACAGAAGAAGCAGGCTGTTATAGAACTCGATTCCAGGGCAGATACAGGTGCAGAGGCGATCCTGGAATGTATAGACCCGGAAAAGGGAATACATATCGTAAAAACAAAGAACCCGGAAACCTGGGGGATGTTCCTCCGGTATAAGTATGTGATCTTTGATTTTTCAGAGATAAAAAAGCCCGGTTTATACAGGATACGTTATAAGGAGGTGTGTACCCGGCCTTTTAAAATAGACTCATGTATATTTATGAATAATCTCTGGCAGCCGGCACTGGATACGTTTCTTCCTGTACAGATGTGCCATATGGAAGTGAGGGACAAATCCCGTGTATGGCATGGGAGGTGCCACCTGGATGATGCTTTGCAGGCACCATTAAACCACAAACATATGGACGGGTATCAGCAGGGTGAAAAAACCGATACGGGATTTGAACCGTTCACCCATATACCGGGGTTGAACCGCGGCGGCTGGCATGATGCAGGGGATTATGATCTTGCCACAGGCTCACAGGCAGTCACCACCCTTGTCTTGTCATTAATCCAGGAACAATTTCATATTGATATGGACAGAACGACAATACAGCCGGACAAAGGACTGGTCTTACTTTATGTGCCGGATGGTATACCGGATATTATTCAGCAAATTACCCATGGGGTGGAGATCATCCTTTCCGGCTTCCGGCAACTGGGCCACAGTTTTATCGGGATTATTGAAGGGGAGTATCAACAGTACATCCACCTTGGCGATGCAAGTACCATAACAGATAATTTAATCTATGATCCTTTGCTTAAAGAAGATGAAGTCAGACAGAATAAATCCGGGAAAAAGGATGATCGGTGGGTTTTTACCAATCGTAATACAAACCTGGAATATACGGTGGTATCTGCATTGGCTGCGGCTGGACGCGTGTTAAAAGAATATAACAGGACTCATGCAGAGGAATGCATTACTGCTGCGGTAAAAATCTGGGAATATGAGCAGACCCATGCTCCTGTATACCAGGAAAACGAATATGTACCAAAAGACCGTGAAATGCAGGAAGTGCTTGCAGCCTGTGAATTGTTTCTTTTAACAAATAAAGAATCCTATGGTAACAGGATAAAGGAACTCATGCCCGGCATTAAAAAGAATATATCCGAAGTGGGCTGGTCCGTGACACGGATTTTACCTTTTCTTCATGACACGGATTTTGAAAATGAACTTTATAATGCTTTTCAGGTATATAAAGCAGAGCTCGATGAGAAACTGGCCGGAAATCCGTTTGGTATCCCATATAACGAAGACCACCTGTGGGGAATAGGATGGAACATCCAGTGGTATGCGCTAAGACAATTCTTTCTGGTAAAAACATATCCCGGTTTATTTGACAGGGAGAATCTCCTTACATCATTGAATTATGTACTCGGGTGCCATCCCGGTTCAAATATGTCTTTTATCTCCGGTGCAGGGGCAAATTCCCCGTATATTGCCTATGGAGGGAACCGGGCAGACTGGTCATATATTCCGGGGGGTGTCATGTCCGGGACCAATCACATTAAACCGGATTTCCCTGAACTCAAGGAGAATTTTCCCTTTATATGGCAACAGTCAGAGTATGTCATATCCGGTGCCGCGACTTTTATTTTCTGTGTTCTGGCAGCAGATCATCTTTTGAATGGCACCTTATAAAGATTAAAATATATAAATAGTAAACCCCTCATTTATCCATTGAAAGTATAGTGCCGGGAAATGAGGAAATGAAAAAAGATATTGACACAACTTCGTAAAATATGTCATTGTTATTATTCATGGAGTATATGATAGAGAAAATATATAAAGGAAAAGTTCATATTTTTCAAATTTTAACATGCTTAACAGTATTAATTTCCTGTATATTGTTAATATTAATGGTAAGGTCTTCTCTTATTTTTTTTCCAATACTGTACGCTATTATTATGTTAATACTACTATTTTCTTTAATTCCTCGAAATATCATTTTTCAAAATGACATTATACTATTTCAGAAAAGAATATTTAATTTTAGGAACCAGTTTAAAATATCAGATATTCATACAGTTGAAGTAAAAAAAATGCGATACAGGCATCCGGTATGGTTTTTCTTATTAAATATTTTCGCATTATTAATTCCCAGGAAAATTATTTTCAAATTAGAAATTTTATTAAAAGATGGCTATAGTCAACATATTATGTCAATAGATTATAAAGAGTATCAGGAAATACAGGATTTTTTTGAAAATAAATTCGGCCCGCTATAAGCTTTCATCTGTTGTTATTTGGTGCGCCACGAGGCGCTTGATATTTATTTCTCGCAAGGTTTATTCCGGATTTTTAAATATCATAAACTTGAATTAATCAGCAGGAACTAATCTCCCACCCGAAGAAACAGGACAAAAAAGCCCGATTTACGGCTGAAATTCCTATAAAGAGTAATAATGATACACTTTTCATCTGATAGAAAATTCAATTTTTTCTATTGCCCTGTAATTCCTTATATTATAAAGAATTAAAAAATCAAATAAACAGCTTGACATGGCATGATTATTGCTTATAATATAAATAGAGGCTTTAATGAAGCTCAACACGGGAGAAAGTGAGTTTTCCCGTTTAAGCAAAGGCTGCCCCGTATGGGGGGGCTATAATACACGCTTTGGAAAGAGGTGTTTTATGAAAGAAACATTTATCTTTGATCTGAACAGGATCATGGAAGAAATCTTTGATGCCGCAGAGCATTTCAAAGATGCGTTTTCCGAAGGGTTCTCATGTAAACCCCATGAATGGAAGCACCACTGTCACTGGGATGAGAACATTGATTATTACCCTGCCTATTCTTATCCACCTGCAAATGTATACATTACCAAGGACAGGGAACTGGTCTTTGAGTTTGCTTTTTCAGGATTTGATGAAAAGAGTATCGATCTTCAATTCAAGGGAGATTATATGGTACTCACAGCAAAAGTTCCTGAAGACTACACCCAGCCGGAGAATGTACGTTACTTTAAACGAAGACTCAAGCTTAAAGATGTCACAGAACAGAAATATTATGTTCCGCAGAGTAAGTTTGAACGGGATAAAGTAACAGCAGTGTTCAGGAATGGTCTTTTAAGGATTGTTGTTCCACCGAAAGAGGATTATACATCCGATGAAGCAATAAAAGTAGATATTACAAAGGAGGGTAAATAAATGTTATTCTGGTTAATTGCAGGCGTAGCCATTGGATATTTTTTCAAACCGCAACTCGATAAGGTAGTGGTAAAAGTGATAAAACTGGTAAGAGATACCCGCGAGAAATACAAGAATAAAGAATACAAGGATAAAGAATACAAGGATGATCAGGATATCTGATTACAAACCTACCTACTACAGGGCTGTTCCTTTCCATGGAACAGCCTTTTTTTTTGGAATACGGGAAAAAGCTGCCCGGGGTTTCCCCCTTCCTTTTTTTCTTTAATCAATTATAATACTGTTTGGATCATAATCCGGTTTCGGGTAGTGAAGATCCATATCTTTCAGCGTTTCTATCAACACCTCTGCGACAAGCACATCCCTGAACCAGCGTGTTTCTGAAGGAATAATGTACCATGGTGCATGTTTTTTGGAACAGTGTGAAAGTGCGGTTTCAAATGCATCCATATAATCATCCCACAATTCGCGTTCTTTTAAATCATCTGCATTAAACTTCCAGTATTTATCCGGCCGCTCCAGTCTTCTTTCGAGGCGTTTTTTCTGGTATAATTTCGAGATATGAAGATAAAACTTTACGATCCGGGTCCCTTCATCAGAAAGGAGTTTTTCAAAATGATTGATATGATCATACCGTTTTTCTATAACCTCTTCCGGCGCCAGTTTCTTTACCTTTACAATAAGAATATCCTCGTAGTGGGACCTGTTAAAGACACCAATATACCCCCTGGGTGGGATATTTGCATGGATTCTCCAGAGAAAATCATGAGCCAGCTCGTGTACTGTGGGCGCCTTGAATGATGTCACCCTGCAGCCCGCAGGATTTAAGGGACCGATCACATGACGGATCGTCGAATCCTTGCCTCCTGCATCCATGGCCTGGAAAACAACAAGAAGTGCTTTCCCTTCATCCGCATACAGTACTTCCTGAAGCTCCTGTAATTTCTCCTTCTGCTTTTCAAACTCCTCCCTGCATTCGTCTTTGGATAGTTTTCCCTTGTATTCTGCCGGTATCTTTTTTAAGTTTATCTTGTCATCATCTTTTACCCGGTAATCCTTGATGTCTATATCCATATTTTTACCACCTCTGGAATGATTTTAATAAAAGTATAGCAGGATACCCTGTCTTTTTCAACAAAAGAACGAAATAGAAAAAAGATTACATCAAACTTTCTAATGACCACCTTACGTAAAGAACAATCGGTTCACAAAAGAATTCATTATACTGTATAAGAAGAAGCTATTCATAAAAATCGGTCAAATCTCCTATATTCTTCAAATCCGTATCGTATTATACTATTAATGAAAGCACGTTGGAGGTTTTATAGAAAGAGAATAAAGTAAGAGAAAAATGACTGGTGATAAAAGTATAAAGTATAATGACAACAAAAAAGGAGAGTATAGAATGGGGAGTAAAATTCTTGACCCGAACACGATCATACTTTTATCTGTTATTAAAAAGGAATTGAACAAAGCGACGATAACAAGAACCCTGAAAAAGGAAATTGAGGAGTTGGAAGAAAAAATTACTCAGACAGCTACTTAGTTAAAGCCCAATTGTATTTTCTTAAGGCACCATCCTCGAAACCATACGCCGGAATACTGCATACCGGAATGGCGGAATTCATACACACCCTCATAAGGAAAAGGAGGGAATAATGTACGACTCTATAAATCCTTGACGAAAGTAGCTATCTTAGCTATATTTAATATATGAAAGCTGTTGGAATAAAAGTTTTGAAAGATAATCTTAGCAAGTATTTAAAGTTGGTACGTGCTGGCGAAATTGTATTGGTTATGGACCGTGATGAAGTGATAGCTGAAATTCATAAACCCACAATCCCGATGCCGGAAAAATTGGATCCATGGCAGGCATTTCTGAATAATGAGGAATACCGTGGTATCATAAAGCAGGCTATAACTGAAACAGCCCCATCGTTATTCGAATTAAAAAAGCTGACAGTACCTGGTAATAAAGTTAATTTGCAAAAGCTTTTTGATGAGGTAAAAGGTGAATAAATGGCATGTTATTATGATTCCAGTTTTATTATTGCAGCAATTCTGAACAATGAAGAAAATATAAATTTCTTAGAAATATGGGATAAAGACCCGATACGTCTTTCTTCTACTATTCTAAAAATAGAATGCATTATTTCTATTAGAAGACTGGGTATGTCAGATGTAAAACGGGATGAGGAATGGGAAAAGAAAAGTATCAATACAATAAAAGACTATTTTCCATACATAACGTTCCGGAAATGTGATGAAGAAATAGAAAAATTAATAATGGAGGATAATCGTTTTTCATTATGCAGGACTCTTGATGCAATCCATATTGCCAGCGCTTTTTATTTTAAACCGTATTTAAAAGAAGATATCATTATATGTACCCTGGATAAAAGAATGAGGCAAACAGCTCAACTTCTTGATTTCAAAATTTATCCTCCTATTTAACCTCTTACTACTTCACACCTGTTCCGAATAGCATAAATACCAGACCATATATGCCGTAAGGAGAAAGAATAATTCATCTGAATAGTTGAACAATTTAATCGTAAATATTTCTGAAAGATAAGCAAGTGCATGGGCATGCCGGAAATGTCCTGTTTCCATGCAAAGAAAATGTAATACTTTCTGCCTTTCGGACCTGTTGATTTTCCCGGTAAGCAGCCTCATAAACTTTACATTACAGTTTTTATCCAGGGAATTTTTCTTTTCATGTTTCTCATAGGAAATAGAAAGATGTAATAATCCTTTTGCTTTATTTTTCCTGAATGTTTGATAGAGATGATAAAAGAATGAATCCATCCCGATAATTCCTGCAATAGAAAGGAGTAATTCATCCCGGATAAACGAATGTTTATTACCGTGATTTTCCCCGGAGAGGATGAATATCTTCTTTATAATGATAACGATTGACGGCATATGTTTGAATAGTTCCAGGGCAAGTACGGCATGAATAATAATACGGGGATTTTCACTCCTTAAAAGAAGTTGTTCAATAACAGGAATACTTGCACTGTCATGAAGACGGGCAAGTGCTACCATTGCCTTGCCGCAGAGAAAAAAATCATCAGAATCCAGGGCATTACGCAAAACGGGAATACCTTTTTTTATATTCAGCTTGCCTATTATTTTTGCAGCAAGAAAAGCGGTGGTAAAGTGATGATATTTCACTTCATGAATAAGCGCGGTCTCTATCTCTTTGTTGATAGGAAAACCGGAAAGGGCATTGAGGGTTTGTGCACGGACAGAAAACCGGGGCGATTTAAGCCTTGCAAGGAGTTCTGTTTTTGAAAGCCTCGAAGGTTTTTCACCAAGAGATTTTATCATATCCCGTTCCTGCATCACACTCCCGGAGGATTTTAACCTGTTTAAAAGGCTTATGGCCTTCCAGTCGCGGGGAGAAAAGATCATGGAAACCGCATCTTTTATCGAATATGCCCCGCGGCTCTCCATCCTCATGACCAGAAACAGAATGATAACTGAAAGCAGAATAAGACTGCCGAAAAAGAACCGGAACACGGATACTATAGAAAATCCCGAAATATACCTGATACTATCCAGGTAAATTCCACCGAGAACGGATCCGGCAGAGGCTGCAAGTCCATAAGCTATTTGATAGACTACTCCCAGGTTCAACCGCTCTTCTTCATTTATGACAGAAAAAAAATAGACATTTCCTGCATTATTCAATCCCGATTCCCCCAGCCTGAAAAGGAAAAAGATAACTCCGGCGTACAGCCAGAACAGGAATAATGCACCTTTCTCCGGCATAATAAAGACAATAATGAGCATTATGGTAATAATCAGTGTATATAAAAAATAAAGAGGTTTTGCCCCGAGCCTGTCCATTACAAAACCGCTTAAAAGCGACATAACGATTCCACCCACACTCCCAATAACCAGAAAATAGACAATAGTACGGTCAGTCTGGAAATATACCTGCTTCATAAATACGATTAAAAATGGAGCGGTCATCCCGATAACAAAATAAGCTGCCAGATGGGGAATCATGAAATTCTTAAACCCCTGCCGGCTGAACGCAGAGATGAATGAGGTACCTATTGATTTTGTATCAAATGTAGAAGCGTCACAGGGTTCGGGAACACGGAACAATATAAGAGATGAAATGATCCCGGTAAGAATTCCTCCCCCGATAAAGAGGGTATATATGAACAACGGGGCTTCCTCACCCAGCAGAAGGGCAACGGCAAGGGTGACGACAATTGTCCCGGACTGGAAAATCAAAGCCAGCCGGGAAAAATATGCCCCCCTGTCGGTATCCGTGGTAAGACTCCCGACAATCGGATTGTAACTTGTAATACCGATACCACGGGAAAGATGGAATAAAAGAAGACAGAAAACACACAATCCCAGGGCAAGAAAGCCGGCCTTAGCCCGGAGAAGTAGGGGAACAAACAGAATGGGCACCATACTCATATACCGCACAAACCACGAACCGGCCATAAGACGAACCATCCCTGTCCGGGAGACAAATTTCCTCCCGATTAATGGCATGACCTGGGCAATATACACAAACGAAGAAATAAGCCCGATTAAGAAATTTCCTGCACCGAGTTTTAACACATAAAGGATAATGATATTTCCGCTCAGCAGGTTATAAGAAACGGCACTCCAGATTAAAAAATGGGAAAATTTCTTTCTTGCTTTTACGAGTTTTACCGGTTGTATGTTCATCCCTCCTTTTATTATTAACGTGGAGATTTAGGTAATCAAGCATACCCTCTATCCCCGGGAAACTGCAAGTCTCTTCGAATGGGGGGTGTGCAAACGCTATAACAAGTTTTTTTAAACCACAGCGAAGGCTTGAGCCCACAACCCGAATCAAAAGAAGCAGGAATAATTTATACCAGTAATGACATCATATCCAGAAAGGATCTCCGGGATTCCGCGCCCCGTAAATAACCCGGATATGGTTAAAGCGTGGCCGATTCCGTTTGTGAAATATATAGTGCAGTACGGATCACACTATTTCCTCTTTTATTTCTTGTCCCGTTTTCGTTCCGCTGCAATAAGTTTACGCAAGGAACTTGCCTGGCCGGTATGATAGGCAAAATCACAAAGACTATGGGTGAGGTACCACCAGGCAGTATGCATTTTTGCATCAGCATAGACCTCACGCCGTTCCCATTCTGGTTCCGATCCTTCCAGCGCCGTCCGCAAGGCTTCCCATGCTTCATGAAGATGCTTTGCAGGGTCTCCTTCCAGGGGGGGTGCCGGCAATTGCCCGTCTTTATCAAATTCCAGGCCGCGAACACCGCCCCAGGCCACTCCTGCAACAGCAGGATTGAATAACAGGCGCTTACCGGTAACAACCGAGTGGCAGCAACACAACTCTGCGGTAAGGTGAACAAGTATCCATGAAATAGGGTTTTTTATTCCAGTTGGTTTCCAGTTTAATTCTTCATCAGTAAGGTCTTTCACATACCGGGTAAGTTTATCAGTACAGAGAGTAATTGCACTTACAAAACCGGAAACAGCTGTATCAGTGGCCGGACGAGATGTGCGTTTCATGTTATTCTTCCTTATTATAAAAACATTTTCTCAATTGACAATAAAGAATACCCTGTTTTCATTTATTATACGTATTATTTTCCGGTTGTCAAGAAAAAATATTGATGGATTGATGGATTGATGGAGTAATAACCGTGAAATAAGAAAATCACATAAAATATTCTTCTTTTTCAACCTTGAAATGTAATTGGTGTTTCACTATCATTTACAATGGGAGGAATGAATGATGTATGACCGATTTAAGAAAATAGATTATAAAGGGAAAGAAATAATCATTATTGATTACAGTCATTTGAGCGGACAGAAACATATAGAAGCGATAGCAAAAATAAGGGAAATTATGACTGATATGATTAAAAGTGGTGCGCATGATCTTCTGACAATAGTTGATGCCAATAACAGCTATGTTAATAATGAGGTCCTGGATGAACTCAAGAAATTTTCCACGTATGTAAATCCTTATATCAAAAAACTGGCATATATTGGAATAAAAGGGATTAAAAAAATAGTTATCAGGATTTTAAGTGTTTTTACCAGCAAAATAGATCAAAAATTGTTCGATTCGATTGATGAAGCAAAGGAATGGCTGATAAAAGATAAATGATTCTTATCACTATATATCAGCCGATTCGCCTATGCTTATTTAAGTAATTATCCGATTCTATTTTTGAAGATCATAAGGTATGTTATAAATAAGTTTAAATACAGTAAAAGAATAAATAAAAGGGGAGAAAAAATCCCGTCATTATATAATGGATATAAAAAAAGAATGGAGAAAAAAATGAAACACGAGTATTTCATCAGGAAATTCACCTGGATTTTCCTCTTTTTAACCTGCATAATTATTATAGCCCATACCGATCCCCTCCCAAATGATGATTACCTTCATGCTTCAGGGAACAGGATTCTCGACGACCAGGGGAATGAGGCCTGGCTTACCGGGATCAACTGGTATGGATTTGAGACCCACATCAATGTTGCACAGGGTCTAACAGACAGGAACTACAAGGATATCCTCAACATCACGGCAGAACTCGGATTCAATGTCTTAAGGATCCCTCTAAGCCTTGATATTGTGTATAAATGGAGCCAGGGGAATGGGGTAAGCCCCACAGATGTGAATACAACAGTGAATCCGGAGTTTACAGGCAAAACAAGCCTGTTTATTTTCGAGGCAATCATTACCCACTGTAAAAATATCGGATTAAAAGTAATACTCGATATTCATAATGTCATGCCCGGCCAGAATGAACACCCCCTCTGGTATGATGGGAGTCATCCGGTAAGTCAATGGCTTGCCGCATGGAGGTATCTTGCCACCAGGTACAAAAATGATGACACGGTCATTGCCATGGATTTAAAGAATGAACCCCATGGGAACCCCTACAAAACATCGGATTTTGCAAAGTGGGACGGGTCTTCGGATCAGAACAATTTCAGAAAGGCCTGCGAGGATGCGAGTTCCGCGATTCTGGGGATCAATCCGGGTCTTCTTGTTCTGGTGGAAGGGATAGAAGTATATCCGGAGGAAGGATTTACCTGGGAAACAGCGGGTGAATATAACTTTGACCATAACTGGTGGGGCGGGAACCTCCGGGGTGCGGGTGACTACCCGGTGAATATTGGTTCTTATCAGAATCAACTCATTTATTCCCCCCATGATTATGGCCCAGGTGTTTATTCCCAGCCATGGTTTGAAGGAAGTTTTAATAAAGATACCCTTTTAAACGATGTCTGGCGGCCTAACTGGTTTTACCTTCATGAACAGAATACGGCACCTCTTCTTATTGGTGAATGGGGCGGCCCCCTGGAAGGAGATAACCTTACCTGGATGAATGCCATCAGGGACTTCATAAAGGAGCACCGGCTTAATCACACATTCTGGTGTCTGAACAGGAGCTCAATCGGGACAGAAGGGATATTTACCGGGGGCAACTGGGAAAGTATAGACCAGGATAAAATGAACTTCTTAAAACCCGCAATGTGGCGGGATACGGAGGGGAAATTCGTCGGGCTGGATCATCAGCTTGTTCTTGCCTGCCATAAACCCGATTATATGGACACCCATACAAATATCACCCTTGTAAACGGCGGGAGTATTATAACCCCGGAACCAACTCCCGAACCAACCCCTGTCCCGACATCGTATTACTATGGCGGGATGAAGGTACTCTACAAATGCGGGGATACGAATTCTTCCACGTCACAGATCAAGCCCCAGTTCAATATTGTAAACACCGGGGACGAGACAATAACAATCGGTGGCCTTACTGTTCATTATTATTATACAAAAACAGGGGTAATGCAGGAGGTGTTCAATGTTGATTATGCACCCATGGGAAGCTCCGGCATTACCGGGACTTTTTATGACGGTTATATGGAAATCGGATTTACAGGCAGCACAGGAACTCTTTCACCTTCAGGCGGGGAAACAGGGGAGATACAGCTCCGTATTAACAGAACAAATCATGAACCATATGACCAGACAGACGATTATTCTTTTGATCCTTCGAAAGATACCTATGAAGAATGGGACCATATCCTTCTTTTCCTGGATGGCGAACTGGTCTGGGGCATTCCACCCGGAGGTGCAACACCGGCTCCTACTCCAGCCCCCACCCAGGTACCGACGGAGACTCCCGGTTCAACACCGGAACAGACAGGCGAACCATCCCCCACCATAGGGGGGCCGTCCCAGATGCAGGGGGATGTAAACTCGGATAATAGTATTGATATTGTTGATGCCCTTCTTATTGCCCAATACTATGTAGGATACACCCTGAAGACCTTTAACCCGCTTGTAGCAGATGTGAATAACGATGATGAGATCGATATTGTTGATGCGCTTCTTGTTGCGCAGTACTATGTAGGAATATTACCGGGATTAGGGGATTAGGATAGAACTATTTTTAATATTTATCTTTTTTATTGACCTTAAAAACACAATAATGATATACTCGATCTCGAATAGAAAGCAGACAGTGTCACTGTTTTTTTAAAGGAATTTATCTCTAAGTAATGAAATATGCCCCGGTTTACTACTATTCTTAAGAAGTTTATATTTATTATTCCGCTGCTTATTGTAATTCCCGCTTTTATTGTGCTTTCGCTTTTTAACAAGCCGCTTATTATTTTTCCCCGCAATGAATACAAAGACAGACTGAAATCATATGCAGATGATGAAATGGGGGGAAGCTCGGAGATCATTGATTTCGTGGTGCTTGACAATAAAATTATCTTTACTTATGTGTTGAAAAAAAGCCAGGTCTCTTCTTTTGCCGGGATAAGTTTCGATGTATCACTGCTGGATATATCATCCTACGATATTCTCACCATTCAACTCGCCTCTACCCTTCCTGCCCGGTATATAGTAACCCTTATGTGCTTTACCAGCGGGAAATCGAGATTATCCGAGCTTGATACGCTTGTCCATTTCAACAAGACGATTGACATAAAAGAAGCGAATCAGACCTACAGGATCGATATGAATACAATGGTGAAAACCGAATACAATAAAAAAGAAAAAAATATAAAAAAACCGGCCGGTTCCATCCATCCCACGAACCTGCTTTTTATCCATTTAAAAGAAATGGTCAATGTCGATAATATTCAGGAAAACAGCTGGGCTTTTGATAAAATCAAAACAGTTATAATAGAAGAAATTTCCTTTCATAAGTCATATTTTCTTTATTACATTCTCCTTACCGGTTTTGTCCTGGTATATTATGTTTTTTCTTTTCTTTTTATACAGTTCCGGAAAAAAACCGGGCAGGTATCCGATTCCGGCAAGAAACCGAACCTGCCTTTTATTCAACTGGATGTAAAGACCTATCAGGAAGAAGATATAAAAAAGATAACGGATATTTTGAATGAGTATGTTTTTAATCCCGAGTTTTCCATTCATATGGTCTATAATATGACCGGATTATCCGAACTCAGGATATCCCGTCTTATTAAAGTAAAATATAACCTCTCCTTTAAACAACTCCTTAATTCCATCCGGTTAAAAGAGGCAAAACGTCTTTTATTGCAGAGCGATTTAAAGATATACGATATTGCTTTCAAAATAGGATACAACAACAATACCTATTTTTGCAAACTTTTTAAAAATCAATTCGGAATCACACCAAAGGAATTCCGGGGCAGGGACAATTAATGGGGAAACGCCCGGATTCCGGGTATTTTTCTTCTTTATTCATTGTTGTATATCAAAATAAAAATAAAGAATGGATTTAATTTGTTCAAATACTAAGGAAATATGAGAAAATTTCTCAAATATAGCAACAGAAGAAGAAACCCGCTGGTATCTGATTGATATGCTCCTCTATGAAGCAGGCTGGGCTTTAAACAATACAAAAGATAGAGAATATGAAGTTACTAGAATGCCGAATGATACGGGATTGGGACATGTGGACTATGTCCTCTGGGGAGATAATGGACTTCCTCTCTCTGTTGTTAAGGCAAAACGGACAATAAAAGACCCAAGGCAAGGACAACATCAGGCATCCCTTTATGTTGATCTTTCTTCCTACTATGTGCAATGCTCATCTATGTTATTTCCTGCTGCTTGAAAATAGTAAACTAAAAAGAATAAGGACAAATATATATTTCATTTACCACTCCTGATAATAAATATAAATTCATATCTTAAATTACGGTTTTATGTTTTTCCGGATAAATGCTTTTTATTTAAAAGACAACATTTTCGCCCATTACAAAATACCAGAACAGAATCAGGGACAATCACGGATAAGGTCAATTTTTGCACCAGGGCTTTATTATATATCAAAACAAAAGATAATATGTCAGACGAAGCAAAAAAACCCGGGAATGCTGTTTTGAATTTTATTAAAAAAATAATTGCCAATAGTCTTACTATAGCTATACTTTTATACAATGGATGAAAATCCCTGGTTTTCACGGAAAGGAAGGCAACGATGGAAGAACAAATTGCAAAAAACCTGACAGAAAAAGAAAAAAACCTTTACCTGCGGCTTGAAGAACTGGGCGGGAATCTGGAGGAAATAAACCGTGTGAAAAAAAAGTATCCCATGAAGATCACTTCATATTACCTGAATTTGATAAAGGAAAAGGATGATCCCATATGGCTCCAGTCTATTCCGAAAAAGGAAGAGCTCGAAGATATTTTTAATATAGAAGATCCCCTTAAAGAAGAAGAACATACCCCTGTCCCCTATCTTGTCCACAAGTATCCGGACCGGGTACTCCTGCTGGTAAGCAGTTTATGCGCCATGTATTGCCGGTTCTGTACACGGAAACGGAAAGTGGGAAAAATCAAACAGATACCCATGGAAGATATTTTTAGAGCCATCGATTACATCAAGAATCATCATGAAGTGCGGGATGTCGTTGTCTCCGGCGGTGACCCGTTCATGAGGCCGGATGGGGATATCAGAACAATACTGGATGAAGTTTTTTCCATCCGTCACCTGGAAATTGTAAGGATAGGCACCCGTATCCCCTGCATCAAACCTTCCCGTATTACCGATGAATTGATTGCCATCCTGGCATCATATAAACCATTATATATGAATATCCATTTTAATCACCCGGATGAAATAACGGAAGAAGTTGGGTTGTTATGCGGAAAGCTGGCCGATTCGGGAATCATGCTCGGTTCGCAGACAGTCCTGCTGAAAGGGGTGAACGATTCAGTTGTCGTAATGAAGGAATTGATGCATAAACTTCTTGGAATCCGGGTAAAACCTTATTATATTTTCCAGTGCGATCTGGTGAAAGGAATCGATCATTTCAGGACGGATATTCAGACAGGCATCGATATTATAAAAAACCTCCAGGGGTATACCTCGGGTTTGTGTGTCCCTCACTATGTAATCGACGGCCCCGGCGGGAAAGTTCCTGTATCACCCCAATACATCAAGGATATTACACCAAAGGAAGTTCTCCTGGGCAATTATCTTGATATCCTGTATTCTTATCCGGTAAGCAAGGGGCAGACGAACCAGATTGCAAACAAAAAGGTAAACAGGATCGGGTTGGCGTATAACTTGAGAAAATTACCGGGGAAGGGAGAGAGATCCGATAAATACATCGAATACGATGAAATGAATACCATAGATGCCATCCGCCAGGCTATTATGAGTGATAACTATGAGGTCACCCTTCTTGAAGCGGATGAACTTTTTATAGAACGGTTAAAGGACAGCGAAGTGGATTTTGTTTTTAATATTGCAGAAGGCATACACGGGGAATCAAGGGAATCCCATGTACCGGCAATACTGGAGATGTTCAATATCCCCTATACAGGCTCCGGTGTTTTAACCCAGGCAATTACCCTGAACAAAAGCCGGAAAAAGGAGATTCTCTCCTATCACGGGATTCCCACTCCCAGGTACCAGCTTTTCAAGTCACCAAATAATAAACTACGGGACGATATGGCTTTCCCGCTTATCGTCAAACCGGATGCAGAAGGTTCGAGTGCAGGAATTACCAATAGTTCCCTGGTGCATGACCCGGAATCCTTGAAAAAACAGGTGGCATTTATTTTTAAACATTATAATCAGAATGTCCTGGTGGAAGAATTTTGCTCCGGGAGGGAGTTTACCGTTGCCCTGCTTGGAAACAAACCGCTGGTGCTTCCCATCGTCGAGATTGATTTCAGCGGCCTCCCGCCGGATCTGAATAAAATCGATTCGTACGAAGTGAAATGGGAACTGGAAAAGCCGGAAAACAACCACAAACCATTAATATGTCCGGCAGATATAAAAACGAAACTCAAGAATCAGATAGAGAAAACGGCGAAAAACACATTCAATGTGCTTGGCTGCCGTGATTTTTGCAGAATAGATATCCGCCTGGATTCAAATGACGTCCCGCATATTCTGGACGTCAATGCCCTTCCCGGCCTTATGCCGGACCCCGGCTCGTACTCACGATTCACCTACGCATGTTATTCTTACGGTCTCAGCTACGCACAGGTAATCCTCTGTATATTCTATTCCGCATTGAAGAGATATAACCTCTTATTACCCCATGGCAAGAAATTATACAACGATCTTTTTTGAATTTTCCGGCTTACTATCATTTCCGGTTTATTATTTCTGCTTTTCGATGATCTCTTCTACTTCTTCATACCCTTCTTTGTAGAACTTTTCTTCCTCGGGGTCCAGCTCCCGCAACAACCGGAGGAATTCCCCCGCGTGCTCTTTTTCCTCGTTTGCAATGTCAATAAGCACCGCTTTTGCCAGTTTATTATCCGTACTTTCCGCGGTTTGCTGGTAAAGCTGTATTGCCTCGTATTCCGCGGCAATCATAAACCGGATTGCACGGACAAGTTCCTCATGAGTAAGTTTCTGGTTGTTTTTTACCACGGTAAAGGGATTGCTGAATTCAGGCATTTTCATCCTCCTTCGTATACGAAATTTCAATTTTCACTATTCTAAAAGAATAAAGGGAAAAGAACAAGGTGTAGAGGCAAAGATATTTCTTATTTCATAAAAATTGAACTTTCTTAATAAAAAAGTTCAATAAATAAAAGATAAAAATATAATCATCATGTTCCACACTATACTATTATATAATCGTTCATAACATATTATAAAGAAAAGGAGAAAACATATGGTAAAAAAAGTATCGATTTTTATCCCGCTCATCTTTCTCATGGTATCATCCCTGTTCGGGGCGGATATCCTTGGCGATGCAAATAATGATATTGCCATAGATATTGTTGATGCACTGCTCACTGCCCAGTATTATGTCGGGTTGAACCCTGTGCAATTTGTCAGGGGAAATTCGGATGTTGATGCAAACAACGGGATTGATATCATCGATGCCCTGCTTATTGCCCAGCGTTATGTGGGGCTCATTGGTGAATTCCCGGGATCCGGCCCGGCACACCCTTCCCTGGGGGACTATTATTCCGCATATGTCAATACCATTGTACCGGACAACCCGGGGTATTCACTTCCCCTGGATACCGGAACAATCACCAATTACAGTGACATGGATTCACGTTTCGGTCTTTCCCCGGTAAATCAATTGATCTCTGCTCATGGATTTGCTGTCATGGAATACGACTTTGCGGCAAAAGACAACATTTTTTCTGCTTACAATTCGCTGAAAGGATCGATGCCTACCGTGATTACCCCTGATCTCTTTCTCCACCTGTACCACATCCTGTTCGATTATGCACTTAAGGAGATAGAAGAGACGTATTTTTTCAATGATATCCGGGATCTTACTGCTGTTCTTCTTGATTATGCACAAACACAGTATTCACAGAATACAGGTGATATAAAGGAAGCGGCCCGGAGAAATATGGCCTTTCTTGCTGTGGCCGGGAAGCTGATAAATCCGGGAACTTCCATACCGGCTGTGGTAGCGGACGAGGTTGCAACAGAACTTGCCAATATCGCCAGTCATGACGGATTTGTGAAGAGTGAAATTTTCATTTATGATGAAGATTATTCCCAGTATGTACCCAGGGGACATTACACGAAAAGTACCCAGCTTGAAGATTATTTCAAAACCTTTATGTGGTACGGGAGAATGAGTTTTCTCCTGAAAGGCTCGGATCCCTGGGGACCTGCAGCGGATGCACTTATAAGCCCATACGATGCAAAAATACAGACCATGCAGGCGGTTCTCCTGGCCGGTTCCCTGGAAAAGGTAACAACCGGCAGCAGGTCCGGAACGGAAATCTGGGACAGGATCTATGCAGTAACCGCCTTCTTTGTCGGGCTTGCAGACGATCTGACACCATATGAATATATGAAAACAGTCAATAAGGTATTCGGGGGAACCTTCGCCATAACGGATCTTGCCAATGAGTCAAAATTTTTTGACCTGAAAACCGAACTTTCCCTGCTCCGGTTACCAAAGATCTTCGGGGGAACAGGGAATATCATAGTGATACCCCCCATTACCCCGGAAAAACTGGATGATGTCCTTGATAAAACCAGGGGAATGCGCTTTATGGGGCAGCGTTTTGTGCCGGATTCCTATATCTTCCAGCAGCTTGTTTCACCAAAGGCCAGTGATTACACAGGAACCGGGAATCCGGTTCCCTTTTCCTACGGGACTTCCCCTGCCGGACCGCAGCGGTGCTATCCGAGGGGACTGGATGTTATGGCAGTATTCGGTTCGGATGTTGCGATGGATATTCTTGTTGCCGATGGTGATACCGATTACAGGGATTACACAAAGAGTTTTAATGAAGTAAAAGCGGAGTTTGATGCCTTAAGCGCCCGTGACTGGACACGGAATCTCTACTGGGGCTGGCTCTATTCATTAAAAGCTTTACTCGGAGACCCGGGACAGGGGTACCCGGCTTTTATGAGAACCGATGCATGGCAGAAGAGAACGCTCAACTCGGTTTTAGCATCCTGGACAGAACTACGGCACGATACCATCCTCTATGCAAAGCAGAGTTATACCCCATGGGCAGGTTCCCCGCCCCCGGATGTGGGATTCGTGGAACCCGTTCCTGAGTTTTACGGCAGACTCCGTTCCCTTGCACAAATGACCAGGGAAGGGCTTACCAGTCTTAATGTCATCCCGGAAGGAATGGATACCAAGCTCGAATACTTTGAAAACCTTTTAACACGGGTCATCTCTATTTCAGAAAAAGAACTGACAGGGGAAGATTATTCCGGGGATTTCGGTTTTATAAAAAATATTGCTGACGGAATAATAGTGAAAATTATCGAAGATATTGAAGAAGGGGATGAGGATGCAATCAAAACATCCCTTGTTGCAGATGTACATACGTACAGCTATGAAGAACTGGTGGTGGAAGAGGCAACAGGGTATGTGGATCTTCTTCTTGTTGCATGCCCCTACACAGATGGCTCTGTGTTCCTGGCCGCGGGCCCGGTCCTTTCCTACTATGAGTTTAAACACCCCATGGATGACAGGCTTACGGATGAAGCATGGAGAACGCTTCTTGCTTCAGCACAAAAGCCCGACAGGCCATCCTGGTATAAGGAAGTAATGAAATAAAAGAAAAAAACGGGGCTGTCTACAAAGCCGGAGTAAAACACAGGTTTTTCAGACAGCCCCCCTATTCGACCAGATTTTCCACCAATTCATGGACACGGTAATAAAGAGAAGGGGCCAGTTCATCCTTCATACGTTTGTATATGCTTTCACGGGTCACTTCTTCGGCGGACATACCAATAACAGGCGTTTTATTGTCAGCATCGAAAACGATATATTTCTCCGCCCCCGGAAGATTTGACCAGGGTTTCCATTCAGGGAGAGCCGGATTTCCCGGGTCCGGTTTTCCTGTCCGGGCAAAAGCTGATACATACTGCATCATTGCAGCGGACAGGGCTTTTCTTCCTGCCTGGTTTTTCCTGGTAAACAGGGTAGAGAGAAAAAAATTATTGAATACGATATCGGTACCAAGGAAAAAGGGAATTTCCAGTGCAAAGAAAGCACCCAGCTTTTTCCCGTTCTCCCCGGGAAGCGTACTGTTTCCCTCTTTATCCGGGGAACCCCATGAAAACTGGTAAGCATAAACAGGTGGCTGCCCGGGAACATCCGACAATTTTTGAGCCAGTTCATCAACCCCCTTTGCTTTGAACAACAGGGAGCCATATTTCCCCGCGGCCCGGGATAATTCACTTTCCCAGGGGAGGTCCGGTACAAAACCAAGAAAGAATTTTACTTCATCCCTGTTATTGCCAATAATGAGGGGTACTTTATTTTCATACGCCCCGTTTTCAAACAGGGTGTATCCCTCCCGGGGAATAACATATCCATCGATAAGTATCGTCGGGAGAGCGACTAATTCCTCAACTCCCGGGGCAAGAATTTTCATAATGGTTTCCTTTTTTTCCCCCCGGAGATAATTCCTTATTTCCTCATTCGTCATGGTCATGATATATTCCCTTGCAGCATATTTCGATTTCGCATACCTGTCCCGGATAAGGAGACCGGCAAGAAGGCTTTCAACCACCTTAGAGGATTCCACCGGTTCGTTCAGTACCGGACTCCCGCTCTGGCACATGGCTTTTGAAAAAAGACCTTTTGCCAGGGGAGAAATGAGCAGGGAAGGATATTCCTTCCGCCCCCGGCACCGCTTGCAATCAGAACATTCTCAGGATCCCCGCCAAAGGCGCTTATATTTTCCCGGATCCATTGTAAGGCATGAATGATGTCCAGTGTCCCATAATTACCCGAATCATCTTCCGGGGATTCGTTCTCCCTGAGTGCAGGGTGAGAAAGCCATCCGAATGCTCCAAGCCGGTAATTCACGGAAACAAACACCATAGTTGACTGCGCTGCAAGGGCATGACCATAATATGAACGGAACATGGAAGAAGAAAGCAGGACGTTTCTGCCCCCGTGAATCCATACATACACAGGCAGGCCGGTTTCCGGGGTCTGCGGACGCCAGATATTCAGATAAAGGCAATCCTCTTTGCCTGACACTCCATTAAATGCGAGGTCAATCTGTGTACAGGGGGCACAGAATTCAAAGGTATTCCGGGTCCCGGACCAGGGCTGCATATCCTCTGGGGCTTTCCACCGGAGTTCTCCTACCGGGGGCCGGGCATAAGGTACTCCTTTCCAGACCCAGGTACCGGCTTCCCCTCTTGTTCCCCGGATAAACCCATATGACGTAAGAACCACTGCCCTGTTATCCCAGGCAGATGGGATGAATTTTGAAGGTGCGGGTTTCACAAAAAGGTTTTCACATCCGGAAAGTATAACGAGTAAGAGAATGAAGATAAAAATATATATTGTTTTTGTCATAATCCGAACGAGCATAGCATATAAAGAATAAACCCTGCAATAATGAAATTTTATTCTTAACCGGTGAAACCGGTGTATTATCGCAAACCACAGATATTTCCTAAGTTAAGTCAAGTCTTTTTTTTAAAGAATTCACCATTTTCTTTACACAAGTTATCCACAGGTAAATTTTTATATAA
>JAFGQK010000353.1 GCA_016935735.1 Spirochaetales bacterium
GCAATTCCGGCAGACCGGGTTTCCATTCCTCCGGCCGGACTGTCACGGTACCTTGCGTGCCGGCAGCTTTTGCTGAAAGTGAAAAGCTGCAATCCGGATGTTTGCACCGGAATTACAGATTCCCGGTATCAGACAAATGTATTAACCAATGTGTGTAGGTTTTCTCCCTGTTTTATGTAGTCCCGGTTGTTTTTTAACCCGGTTATGGAGATTCGTGACCGCGTCTATCCGGTGCCTTTATTCCACAAAGTTAATGGTGACGCGGTGTTATTCTTTTAATCCACAAGTCTTCTATAAGCCAAAACACTTAATTAATTTTAAGAAATGTGTGTACTTTTAACGTACAATTATGTATATTATTAATAATAAAAGAAAGGAGAATTATAATGGTAAAAACCACAAGAATTGAATTACGAGTCAATCCGGATGATAAAGAACTTATAAAAAAAGCAGCAGAACTCAATGGGTTATCTCTTTCTGCATATATTATTTCTAAGATTCTATCATCTGCAAAAAAGGATATGGAACAGAGAGAAAGTATTATCCTGGACAATAATGACAGGGATTTCTTTTATAATCTTATCGAGAATCCTCCTTCTCCAAATAAGGCATTGCAAAAATTAATGGGATCCTCTTCCATATGAACATCAACGTTATTCCTGTTTCTAAAGCAATCATAAACAAACCTTTCGATTGTGGTATTGAAGAATTGAACCGATATTTTATACAGTTTGCTTTTCCTAATGATAAGAAAAATATCGGAAAAACATTCGTCGCAATTTCTCCTTCAGATCTACCTCTTGGTTATTATACTGTAAGCATGGCACAAATATTGTTTTCTGAACTCCCTGAAAATTTAAAAACAGGATTGCCCAGATATCCGATTCCTGCGATGCGGATAGGAAAGCTTGCGATTGATAAACAGTATCAGCAAAAAGGAATTGGTTCTTTGTTATTGCGGGATGCCCTTTTACGGGCAGTAAGGATTTCTTCCGAAATTGCAATTTATTGTGTTTTAGTTGATGCACTTAATGAAAAAGCTAAAGGTTTTTACCTTAAGTTCGGCTTTATTCCTTTTCCTTCCACTCCATTAACTTTAGTGCTGCCATTAAAGACTATTATTCAGGCAGCAATTTAAAAGGTTTGAAAAGCTTTTTTTATTTTGCCAGGTTGTTTGTAACACACCGGCGTTTGGCAGTACCGGGAACCCGGTGTGACAGTCTCTTTCAGTTCCTGCCAGGCGCCGGTGTCACCTTTCTGCAGTCCCCCAGGGTTGATGCTGACGTATCCTGCTTGCCTTGCATGGCGGGCAATGTCCCGGCGCATATGCGCAGTGCCCGCAGATTACTGATACAGGCAGCATGTCCAGGATAAAGGCAAGGGCATTGCGTATATGCAGAATTACCCGCCGTGCCGGTGGGAGGGAAGGAAATTTCATCTCGAGTTCCATATCATATTAATATTGAACTCCATCTATAAGTAGTCAAGTAGTCTATTCATAAAACGCATTGAAAATGCTACAATTTCAGCACTTGTTAGACTTGTGGAATATGCATGATTAACTGAAGAACTCGTAAAAGACCTATCATTAATCTCTTGGAATATAATTTTGATGAAATTTTCCAGTTCCTTTTGCGTCTAATCTTCCTATAACTGTAAAAGATGAATTTTGGGATAATTGAATATTTGGTGAAAGATGAATATGATCTTTTGCTCCTATAGGTAAATCTTTACATTGTTCTTGATCAAAATTTCCTATCTTAATTAATAAATCCGATAAGGACAATAATCCCTCCTTATTGCCATGAATAAACACTTCATTATCTACTGCTATAATTTCTAAATGTCCTTTTATAATTTTCTTATCATCTTTCATATTATAAATCATTTCCTCTTTAATCTTGTTTTTTCTGATAATATAATTTATATAAGATCTTGTGTCCCATCACCATCAATATCATATTGGGGATCATATGGAACTTGATTATCTTCAGAACCATTAAAAATATTATCTATCCAATCTAAAAATTGATTAAATAAATCATCATATGCTCCAGTATCAGGATATACAGGATCATAAGTACCATCTGGATGTTGAACATCCCAATGTGGATCATGTGTCCCTTTATGATCATCAGGTACCCAAATATTTCCTTTTTTATACTTCCATCCCGAACCTCTAGAAGTTTTTGTTTTTTTACCATCAAAATTTTTAGGAGGTTTGTAATCAAGATGATTGGGTGGATTTGTTTGCATCTCTTTTAATATTTCTTTGTTTTTTTCTTTATGTACTTCTAAATCAGAATCATTGTTATCAGACATATTTAAATTTGGAACAATTGGAATTGGAGGGAGTAAAGGTATATAAGGAATAGGTAGTGTAATAGGAAAAGGCAAAGCAATTGTGAATAACCCCGTCGGATCAACTTTATTTAACGGATTATTCCCGCAATATATCAACCACCCGCTTTCAATTCTGCAAATGACAACCCACATTAACTGCCCGTCTTCCGTAAAAACGGCAACAACAACACA
>JAFGQK010000354.1 GCA_016935735.1 Spirochaetales bacterium
AAATGCAATAAAGAATTCTTCTTCTGCAGGAACT
Organism: Spirochaetales bacterium; assembly: GCA_016935735.1. Classification (GTDB taxonomy): domain Bacteria; phylum Spirochaetota; class Spirochaetia; order SZUA-6; family JAFGRV01; genus JAFGRV01. Next base: position 35 of record JAFGQK010000354.1, read on the forward strand.
TCTCTAAATAATTCAATAAGCAAAATGACACAGCAGATTACAAATATTGATAAGGTGCAAAAAAAAGTAGATTTATCTGTTAACCAAATACAAAGAATAAAAGAATATTCATCGGAAATAGTCAACATAGCAGGCACGATTGAAGATATTTCAAGCAAAACCAATCTTCTTGCATTAAATGCGTCCATAGAAGCGGCGCATGCAGGAGCTTATGGAAAAGGTTTTGATATTGTTGCAAACGAAATACGAAAGCTTTCATTATCTACAAAAAATGCAACATCCGATATATCAAAACTCATAAACGAATATAAATCACTTTTAAACAGCACATCATTAACAATAGAAGAGAGTAAAAATGTTGTAGATTCAGAAATAAAAAACCTTAAATTAGTAGCAGAACAGATGAATAAATCAATAGAAGCTTACATGAAAGAGATAAATATAGTATCAAGCGTAGCAGAAAAAACTACTGAAGCAGCGGGGATAATGACAAATAATTCATCTAAGGTTATGCATGCTATAAATGAAATAGTTTCTGTTTCCAATGAAAATTCTGCTGCAACCGAAGAAATTAGTGCAACAACAATACAAATATCAAGACATATAGAGTCTTTGGTAAACCTTGCTTCCAGTCTGTCATTAATGGCACATTCTTTACAGGGTGCCATTCTTCAATTTGATCTCGGAGTCAAAGATGAATAATTATTACACAAGGTTATCTGAATTAAGAATTAAGTACCCCGCCTATTCAATTTTGATTATTATGGACCGTAACATAAAGGGCCAGGGTTAGTAGATTATTTCTGTTTTTGTGAATGCAAATGTTTCCGGCATTCAAAATTAAGCCTTATTTATTGTATGTTTTAATTCTGAAATAAATGAATCAAAGTATTTATTTTCTATAGAAAAATATGTAGATAGTCTTGTGCCATTTTTTAATGTAATAACGAGACATCTAAGAGTATTTTCCTGTTCATATTCAATTTCCCATCTTTCAATGTTTTTTTTATTGACAAATGTATAGTTATAGTCATAACTCATTCGCATCTTTTTCTGAATTATTTCACTTTCCTGAATAAAAATTATTTCCTGGTCTGATAAAAGAATAAGATGATTAGAAATATATCGCTTAAATAATTTAAGATTTAATATTGGGAATTGTTTAAAATCAAATAAATAACCTGGTTGAAAAATTATATTCTTAATTTTTTTTCCTTTTACAAAGTGATTCCTCATTAGATTTCTGAACTTTATATTGGCTTTTAATTGTGGATCATTAGATTCATATAATAAATATTTCTTTTCATTTTCAACATCTCCAATAAAAGATTGCTCAATATCTCTAAACTGATCGATTATTGGTAAAAATAAATAATCCATTACACTGTGAAAATTGAATGTATATAATTTATTTTCACCAGCTATAGTTATCCATGAATAAAGTAAAGCAGTACCTGAAACTATATATAAAATAGTTTGCTTATCAAAGCTTACAGTACTGGTTACAGATCCCAGTTTATCAAGAATATGAAGTTTATCCCCTATTGTGGTGATTAAAAATCCTTTTTTCTGGAAAAATAAGTAGTTTTCATCAGGAATCACAATTGTATATGGGAATGATCCTGCATATGAAGGGAAAATATTTTTATATGAATCGGGTATTTGATCAAATGATTTAACTTCATAGGGCCATGTATTTCTTGCCTTTTGAAAATTTGAATATTCTTCAGATGTTGCATCTACAAAATTAACCTTAATGCTATTAAACATAAGTTCCTCCTGTACAATTACCGGAATTGTGATCCGTCATCTTTAGTGACCCAGGGTCGGCGGATTTTCATCGAAAGTATTACAACACAGCCAACACCAAAATTACAAGTCGAAAATAATGAAATTTTAACAAAATTATAGAAAATAGTCAGAATAAATAATCCACCTGCAGCAGTTCTAAATAGGTTATTTATTCCAATAATAATAGCTTTCACAGAGCCCAGAGAGAAAACCATCGTGCAAGTAAGCTTTACTTAAATAAAATTCAAAAATAAGGAAAGCAGGAAGGCAGGAAAATATTAAATATTATTCGTAAATTACTCTTTTTATTTCTAAAGGCATTTTACTAAAGTTAAAGATAAATCCATGATTCTAAAAATCCGGGGCCCAACCTTTTATGTACTTCTATAGCAGCTCCAATAATTTTTTCAGTTAAAGCTTCATGCTCTAAATTCATGCTTTCCTTATTTCTTTTCTATACATTTACTATACAAGTATATATGTTTGTAAGGATTTATCCTCCGGGGTCTTCTAATTCTAGTCCTTCTAACATAAAAAGCAAAGCGCTAACCATGGAATTAGCCCCGGGTGTCTCAAATTATCTTAAAACCGGGAATAATGTCATCCGGATCGCTTTTTACAAAGGACCAAAATTATGTGCAGATGAGATACTTGTATCCGGTACATGTACGAAAACAACACCAACTCCCACACCCATGCCATGATAAACATCTTTTCTCTGCCGATGTGCCTTTTCAAAGGGTCATAAAATAGTGTAATATATGAAGAAAATGATATCCATGTAGAACGGACAGGTAGCTTATGAACATGACATACGTAAAATTCCGGCAGGAAAAGGAAAAAAAATATGGGGCAAAGTATTGCTATTCTACATCTGCCCAATACCTGCCCCAATATCCCGGTACATGGAAATCGGTTTCCGGCCTTCTTTATTTTCTGGAAAGCATTGTTTGTTTTGAGAGTTTTAAAAACACCAACCTTTTTTATAATGTGCTTGTCAGGGAGAAGTTCCAGAAAATCGAGGTGGAAATTCCTGTAAATATAATTGTCGCGGTAACAAATGGCTATGGGGAAAGCAGTAAAATAAAAACAGGCTTTTTAAAAAGGTTTTTAAGGAGTTTTAATACCTGTTCAAAATTGCTCCTGATAACAGTAGATACTGATACAGAAAAAAAAACCTATGCGTTCTCATTGCTTGAAAATCCCTTTATTTTCTGTAAGAAAATTAAACCTTTCTTGCCAGGGAGTAAATAATCGCAGTAAAAGCCTGTATCCATGCAGAACAGACTCTGAATGATATATCAGATGGCCGTAATAAGATTGAGCCCCAATTGTAGCTTTACAGAGGTGGAATTCAACATATCAAATTTCTTTGAAATCATAGCAATTATATTTTAGAATTAATTTATACTAATCTTTAGAACGGGATATATAAATATGGAAAAAATCGGCGATTTTATTATTGGCGATAAGATCCGCGAGACCATTAATTCTATTGTTTATAAAGGGAAAACATCACAATCCGGGGAGCCTGTGATCATCAAATTGTTGAAGGCCCGTTACCCCAGTCAGTCTGAACTGGCAAGATTCAGGCAGGAATATGATATCATTAAAAATCTGGATATCGAAGGTGTGATTAAGGTTATTGCCCTGGTTGAAGAGAATAATCTGATTGCCATTATCGAAGAGGATATTCAGGGCGTCCCAATGAAAGATGTTATTTTGGTAAAATCCCTTGATTTACCGGTATTTTTGGAAATCGCTGTAACACTGGCAGAAATCCTTGGTAATTTACATAGGTAATAATATCATTCACATGGATATTAAGACGGCTAATATTCTAATGGGTAAGACTGACAAGAAGATTAAAATCACCGACTTCGGTATCTCTGCTCTCCTCACTCATGCCAGTGAGGAACTGTATAATCCTGATGTTATTTTAGGAACCCTGGCCTACATTTCTCCTGAACAGACAGGCCGGATGAATCGCGGTCTGGATTACCGTACTGATTTATATTCTTTAGGGGTTACATTTTATGAAATGCTCACCGGTAAGTTGCCTTATTCCACCAATGATCCCATGGAGCTGATCCATTCCCACCTTGCACGCAAACCGGTTGCTCCCCACGAATTGAATGCCGCCATACCCGGGCTGGTTTCCAGGATTATCCTCAAATTGATGGCCAAAACAACCGATGAGCGCTACCAGAATAGCTTTACGTTGATGAAAGATCTAAACACATGCAGGCAAATGATCGCCGCAGGTGGTGAAATCAGTGAATTCCCCCTTGCGACGGATGATATTCCTGTTAAATTCAACATACCGCAGGTTATTAGCGGCCGTGAAAAAGAGATTGAAGAAATGAAGCTCTGCTTTAAGAAAGTCTGTACCGGAGCATGCGAATTGATGATAGTAAAAGGAGAACCCGGGATCGGTAAATCAATGCTGATCAATGAAATTCAGAAATCGGTTGTGGCTAAACGAGGATATTTCATTTCCGGAAAATATGAGCAGTTTGGCAAGGATGTTCCTTACAGCGCTCTTATTCAAGCCTTGTCGGCCCTGGTTCTACAGATTTTCTCCGAAGGTAAGGCTCGTATAGATTTGTGGAAGGAAAAAACCTTTAAGGCCCTTGGTAATACCTGTAAGATTATCTTCGATGTGCTCCCGGAACTGGAACTGATCACCGGTCCCCAGCCGGAATTGCCGGATATCCCAATGGATGAAGTCAAGTTTGATTTGATTTTCAGAAAATTTATCGGTGTTTTTACCAGTCCTGATCACCCATTGACGATTTTTCTGGATGATCTCCAATGGGCGGATTTGGCAAGTCTGGACCTCATCAAAAAGATCATTACCAGTGGTAAAATGGAGTACCTTTTTTTTATCGGTGCTCACAGGAAGGTCGGGCAGCACCATACCCTCTCCATGATTCTGGAGGAAATCCGTGATACGGGATTTGAGCCCACGTATATTTCCCTTGGTCCCCTGGATGCGGAAAATACAAATGAAATTATTACTCATATACTTGGTTGTGAATCTGAAAAGTCACTGCCCCTGGCCTGACTGGTGCACGGGAAGACGGCAGGGAATCCCTTTTTTATCAACAGGTTTATGAAAAATCTCTACGACAATGATGTTTTGAAACTGGACTATAAAACGGGGTGGAAATGGGATCTGGCCGAGATTGAAAAAATGATGATTACAGATAATGTCGTTGATTTAATGGCCGGCCACATCGGGGCCATGGACAGAAATGTACGGGATCTGTTGAAAATTTGCGCCTGTATAGGTTCCCGTTTTGATCTGGAGTCCATAAGTGTGATTACAGGGAAATCCATCGCTGAGGCCCTGGCTGCCATTACTCCTGCGGTGGATGAAGGATTGGTGAGTGTTTCCGGTGATGAATATAAATTTCAGCATGACCGGATACGGGAAGCAGCCTACTCCCTGATTCCCGATGATCAAAAAGAGAGAATACACTTTACTATAGGTAAAAATGTGTTGGAAAAAACCTCTGCAGAAGAGCTGGAAAAAAAATTATTTTATCTGACAGATCATCTCAACAGGGGGGCCGGGCTTATCACCGGTAAAAAAGAGCGGCTGGAACTCATGGAACTCAATTTCCAGGCAGCCCTTAAAGCAAAAAAGGCTTTTGCTTTTGCAGAGGCTGTGGAATATTTCGAGAAAGCAAAAGCCCTGTTTTCAGAAGAAGAATGGAGGGAACAACCGGAACGCTTTTTCGAATTGTCAAATAATCTTGCAGAATCCCTGTTTTACTCCGGCACTATTGGAAAAGCCATGGAAATCTGTGCATATCTCCTGGAAATTGAGCCGGATCCTTTGAAAAGATCATCTGTCTATTGGTTGAAAACACAAATAATGGATTTCAAAGGCGAATCCCGGGATATGATTTTGGCAGAGATCCGAAAAGGCGTGAAATTGTTAGGCGTGAAATTGCCGGAAGATACCCGGATTATTCAATGGCAAATTTTCAAAAACATTGTAAAAATGCAGATGTACTTGAACCGAAATTCTGTGGAAGATCTTTTGCTTCTGCCTGATATGAAGGACAAAAAGAAAATTAAGGCCATATCTTTGTTATCTGGCGCTATACCCCCGGCCTTTCAAAATAATCCTCCCCTTTATATCTTAATAGTTTTAATCATGTTCAACATGACAACCTCTTTGGGTTTAACCGCAGAATCAAATGTAAGTTTTCTTAATTGCGGGATCATCCAGGGGACTATTCTTGGTAATTATGATAGAGGGTACAGGTTAGCCAAGGCCGCTTATGCCTTTATTAATAAAACCAAATCCGATTATCTGATGCCCGGAACCAATTTTGTATTCAGTACCTTTATTTCTCACTGGCGGGTCCATTACCGGGAAAGCCTGGAATATTTTGATCAGGCCGTGAAAATGAGTCTGGAAAGCGGTCTATTAGTTGTACAGCTCTATTCTATTCTTCATAAAATTCTGCGTTTGCTCTATACAGGAACCAATCTGGATAAGTGCTTAACCATGACAGAAGAGGTTGCCCTGTATTGTAAAGAGACAAAAGCCTCGATCCAGTATAGAATCTCTCGTATAATCACTCTTACCATTCGGAAACTGAAAAAGGTTCATAATAATGAAAATGCCGAAGAATTTGAAAAAGAAGAAAACTGTCTCATTGAAGAGATTAAGGCATTAAACGAAGTTCTTGGTCTTGTGATCATAGGCCAGTGTAACACCATGGTGTATTATTTTTTAAGTGATCTGGAAAAAGCGGACAAGTGGAATGATTTTACAGAACCCTTTCTGAAAGCGGGAGGGGGGCTTTTTTCTCTCCCGGACCATTACCTTTTTCAATCCCTGATCCTTATTGAAAAATGGAAAAACACGAAGACAAGAAAACAATCGGCGATCATGAAGAAGCTTTTACAAAACAGGAAAAAATTAAAGTTATGGTCAAAGCATTGCCCTGCAAATTTTGCCCATAAATATCATCTGCTATGCGCGGAAATAGCGGTGAAAAAGAACGAATCATTTAAAAGCATTATGGAATGCTATCAAAAGGCTCTTAATGCTCTTGGTGCAGGGGATTTTATGCATATGCGGGCCTTGATTCATGAACATCAGGCTCAATTCTGGATTAAAAACGGCTACACACTGATTGCAAAGGGATTCATCAAAGAGGCTTTTGCTTTATATAAAAAATGGGGCGCATCGGCCAAGGTAAAACAGCTGGAAGTGAAATATCCAGTTTTTATTTTTGAAACATTCCAGGAAATGGCCCTGCGGGATTCAAAGGGGAACGCCGGGGGGCAGGATCCTTCGGCATCCGGTACATTGGATTCCTCGAGCCTGGATTTATCCACAATAATAAAATCCTCTGAATCCTTATTAAGTGAAATCGATATGAGCAAGCTTCTCAGAATAATTATGAAACTCTCAATCGTAAATGCAGGAGCACAAAAGGGATTCTTACTATTAGAAAACAAAAATGACAAAAATCTCTACATAGAAGCCGGGAGTAATATTGACAGGGAAATTGTCATACTACACTCAATCCCTATAGATGAAGAACTCAATCTCTCAAGCGCAATAGTCAAGTATGTATATAAAACAAAAGAGCCTGTTGTACTACACGACGCATGCAATGAAGGTATATTTACCAATGATTCATATATGATTAAAAACAGACCAAAATCAATTCTGTGTGCACCGATTATCAACCATGGTAAATTGACAGGAATTTTATACCTTGAGAACAATCTTTCAAAAGGAGTATTTACACAAGAAAGGCTTAACATACTAAAAATACTATCATCCCAGATGGCTATATCAATTGAAAATGCAAAATTATATGAAAATCTTGAAGATAAGGTCAGGGAAAGAACACTACAATTAGATAAAGCCAATCAAAAGCTTAAAGATTTGTCACTCAAAGATCCTTTAACAAATTTATTTAACAGAAGATATGTCTATGAGTTTGTATCAAAGGCTTCAAATCTTTTTTTAGCAAGCCATGTGAAATTAGCAAATCAAGTTGAAAAAAGAAATTTAGATATAGAAAATAAAGTTTTTGGTGTTTATATGATCGATATTGATTATTTTAAGAAAGTCAACGATATGTACGGCCATCAGGCAGGAGATAAAGTTCTTATAACATTATCAGCTATATTAAAAAAATTGATTAGAGAAAATGATACTATCGTACGATGGGGAGGTGAAGAATTTCTGATAATATTACACAATACCAGAGCAGACTATTTGAAAACATTTTCAAGAAAGATCTTAGAGGTTGTAAGAAATATTTCTTTTAAGCTCAATGATAATATGGTAATTCACAAAACATGTTCACTGGGATGTGTAAAAATGCCTTTAGCCGCAAATCATCCGAATTTATTAAATTTGGAGCATACGATAAATTTAAGTGATTTTGCTTTGTACATGGCAAAAGAAAATGGCAGAAACAAGGCAGTCCATATAGAATTAAAAAATAATGTTTTATTGGATGAAGAAATTAAACAATATCTATTCGCTTTATCCCAAAACACTCCTATAAATGAAAAATACATTTTGCTTGAGTTTGTGGAATAACATAGGTAAGCCCTGGCCTATCTTTTTGCTGAAGGACGCCGCATTTTTGGAGAAAGAATTCCTGATCTGGTTTCAGATGTGTTGAAGAATCCTCCGGAATAAGGTATAGTGAAAACTCACTTCATTTAAATTACAATTGGAGTTCAAACGTTTGTTGAGCACTCCTCAACATTCGTTGAAGTCCGATAGTAGTATTTAATCTGCCTGATTAGCTAAAGGAGTTGAATGTGAAGGTAGAGATAGGTACCTGTGGCAATGCTTTTTTGATCAATGGCAAACCTGCTTACGAGGGGATTACCTTTAACGGCAAAAAGGTAGAAGGCTTACTCTTTAATTCCCGGATGGTCCAGGGAATTTTCGATGACGAGAACCCGGAAACCAGGGAATTTATCAAATACCCCGATACGGGGATTTGGGATGCGGACCGCAATACGGATGAATTCTGCGCGGCCTTAAAGGAGTACCGTTCTTACGGTTTGCTCGGAATTACCGTTGGACTCCAGGGGGGAGGACATTACTATAATCCGGAAATTTATGACAAATATATCAATTCCGCCTACCATCCCGACGGCACCTTTAAAGAAGCCTATTTCAACCGCCTGCACCGGGTATTGAAGGCCGCTGATGATGCGGGCATGGTGGTGATTGTCAACTATTTTTACTGGAAACAGGTCCAGAAGATCCCGGAAGAAAAAACCCTTTTTTCCATTACAGAAGCGGTGACTGCCTGGTTGCTGGAGACAGGGTTTAAGAATATCCTGGTGGATATATTCAATGAAGCAGGGGACGGTTGTAAAATCCCCGCGTGCTGCTCGGATAATGTTTATAAACTTATCGAAGCTGCCCAAAACGTTGAACTCAATGGACGCCGTTTGCTGGTTTCCGCCAGCAGCAGGGGAGCGAATTCGATCTCCGTCGGCAAATGGTGCGAAATAGAAGACTTTTCCCTGCCCCACGGGAACGGCTGCACCCCGGAACAGTTGCGGAAGAAAATTCGGAATATAAAGGATTCCCGGGAATATAAAAAGAAAATTCGTCCTATCTTGATTAATGAAGACAGCGTTTTTGTAGAAAACCTGGATGCGGCTTTTGATGAATATGTTTCCTGGGGATTTTATTGCCAGGGATATGGGAGTAATTACAGGGATCGGATGGACTGGACCAGGAATAAACGGGAAACAGATTTTGCCAGACTCAGCGGTTACCAGACTGTTCCGGTTAACTGGGGGATAAATACAGAAATTAAACAAAATTTTTTTAACCGGGTCAAAGAGATCTCCACGGGAAATTGATGATAGTTCTTCAAATTTTTTTTGATATTATTTTCCCGGTTTTTTTTATCATCGGCTGCGGGGTTATACTGGATCGGAAGTTCAAGTTTGACCTTTCTACCCTGTCCAGGCTGAATTTTTATATCTTCGTCCCAGCCCTGGTGGTTATTAAAATCCTGGATAATGAGATCCCCCTGAAAGAGATGGGCAAGATCGCCCTTTTTTCCCTGGGTTTAGCGGCGGTCCTGTTCCTGGTAGCCACAGTGATTTCCCTGATCCGTAAGGATAAATCACCTGTATTGACCCTGGGCTCGGTTTTTTTCAATGCCGGCAACTACGGGATCCCTTTGACCCTGCTGGCTTTCGGTGAAGAGATGGTGCCGGTGATCGCTATTATCCTGATGGTGCAGAATCTTCTCAACTTTTCCCTGGGGATTTGGCTGCTGGAAAAAGATAAACAAGGTTCAAAATCTGTTTCAGGAATTTTCAAAGTACCGGTTATTTATGCGATTATCATTGGTTTTCTGATCAAAGCATCCGGTTGGGAACTATTCCCCCAGGTCAAACAGCCTTTGGAATATATTGCCGGTGGATTGATCCCCATTGCCCTGCTCACCCTGGGGGTGCAGCTTTCCCGGGTCAAACTGGGCAAAAATCTGTTGCGGCTTTCCCAGATTATCCTTACCCGCCTGCTGATCTCGCCCCTGGTTGCCTGGGGTCTGGTGGCCCTGTTTGGATTTAAACCTGAACTGGCGGGAATGTTGATTGTCACCGCCGGTTTGCCGACAGCGGTAAACGTCTATATTCTGTCAGCAGAATATAAAAATGATGAAGAGCTGGCTTCCCGGGCGGTCTTCTGGACAACTTTGCTTAGTTTGGTGACTATTCCGGTTCTGATATTGTTTTTCCGGGTCACATGATCCCGGACAGACCCTAAAGAGTTCCACTTTCCGCAGGCCCGGTACCGGACGGGGTATAACCGGAATCAGTGGTAAGTATGATTTTATCTATTTTTGCCCCATCCTCCCGCATATATATCTTAAAGGTCTGGGTTCCTGTGTTTATATCGTATGTTTGTGGACTATTTGCCCACTCCCAGGGTGATGCATTACCATATGCCCATTCATACTGGGGACCACTGTTTAATGCCGTACAGCATGAATCATTCCCACCAGCAGTGGCTATTCGTCTTACCCAGACATAATAGGTCCCGGAGGTGGAAATATTTATATCATATTCTAATACCGGCGAGTCGGGGGAAGCATTTGCATATCCACCATCATCTGGTGTAACTTCCATGTATTCGGATCCACTTGCCCCGGCTTCCGCATTATTTAAAGTCCATGAATAAGATGAGTAGGTGCCTGTGCCATCTGCTTTTTGGCTGTAATTCTCTGCTTCCATTACTATCAACCCGCCAGTCTCAATAAATTCTACTGTTGGTCCAGGGGTTGGATCGGCTGTCGGGCCGCTGGTAAAGATAGCCAGACCGGCGCAGTGCGGGTCCAGGGTAATCCGTACAAACTCCATATTCAAGGCGCCGTCGCTCACGGTCACGTTATACGGTCCGTATTTAACCCACGTATTTAAAAGCATTGTGCCAATACCCGTGGCAACGGTATTTCCTTCCAGCTCGATGTCCAACGAACGCGCATTGTCATTGTAATTTTCCCCAATCCAGAAATACACATCGTAATTCCCGTTATCTATGGTCTGGGTCATGATGAAACTGGCCTGATTCATATAGATCGTTTTGTTCAACATAGCGCTTGTGTCGGTATCGGCCGGCGGCGACCATGTGATACTACTACTGTAAGTGCTATCTAACGTTGTCGAGAACCCGCTGCTCAAAGCGTCGCTGTAAGAAATCCAGGCGTTGCCTTCAATAGTCACTGCATCGCCGTATAAGTTTATGCCCTTTACAAAAGAACCACCTGGTACTGCTGTCGGGACTGCCGTAGGTTCAGGGGTTGTTATTTCGGTAGGGTGAGGAGTAAGTGTCTCTATAGGATCAGGAGTATATTCTGAATCAGGTTTAAATGTTGTTTCCTCCCAGGGATTATAAAACCTCGGGCAGCCTGATAATAATATAAGAGATACTATATTAATTAAAAAAATAAATTTTTTTATCATCATTCACCCTATACATAACGTTGGCTTCGCCCACAACCCAATAAATGAACTATTCAGGTGCTTAGTGAATATAGCGGTTTATTTGACCTGGTAGCC
>JAFGQK010000003.1 GCA_016935735.1 Spirochaetales bacterium
ATTCATAGAGTATCTCTCCCGGGTTATGTCTTTGACGAAAAATCATTCTGGATTACAAATAAAAAAATCGAACACCCGGCGCAGAATGATCCCGGTTCTCAACCGGGCGAAAAGGAATCCCGTAGAATGATCTCTCCACGGGATACCCTGTTACATGACCATGAAATCGCAGGTGAAACTATCCTGCCCGGGGCTTCCATGATTGAAATGGTATATTCATCCCTGGCAGAAAAAACAAATGATACAATCTCTTTGCTTGAATTTATTATTCACAATCCGTTTATTATAAAGGAAAAATCAATTGTTGATATTGAAATAAATCAACAGGAGAAATTGGTCCGCTTGAAAACAGACGATACTCTCCTCTGCATGAGTCATTATCATTGTAATGAAAAAAGAGACAATGATAATGAGTATCGGTTACCTGTCCCGGAAATAACACAATGCGGGCAGTTTCCTGTTGATGGATTGTATACGCTCTTTAAAAAGAAAGGATATCATTACGGTGATTCTTTGCAGGTTATCACAGGAATATGGATCCTGGATGAACGTATTATCTTTGAAATTAAGGACAAAAATAAAAACGGCAAATCCTTTATAAGTCCGGCATTGATGGACGGCATATTGCAGACAATCCTTTTTATTGCCTTTGATTTTCAGAAAGAGAGATGGGATACACCCGGTATGATGTTTATACCGCATAAAATCGAATCCCTGTATATCCATCATCCCCTGGTTGATACTATATATGTTGAATTACCGCTGGGAACAATTGAAAAAAATGATAAGGATTTGATTTTTACTGCAAGGGCATTTAACCGGGAAGGAACGTGCCTGGCAACTGCCGATAGAATTCATTTCAAACAGGTCTATAATAATTTCTTGAGTCTTCATGATATATCCCTGTATACACCAGCCTGGCAAAAAAAGGAAGTAAATTCCCATAATACATCCGGAACAGATAAAATCCGGGCTCTCTTTTTCGGGGATATCGATGACACTGTTCTGAAACAGCATATTGCCGGGGATGACTATGATTCTGTCATGATGGTTCATCATGGGAAAGAGTACCGGGAAAATTCCGCCACAGAGGTAACGATAAATCCCGGCAGGCAATCCGATTATTTCAAGCTTCTTGACATGATCCTGGAAAGAAATCGTACGCAGGATCTGGATCTTTTTTACATTGTCACTGAACCCGGCAGAACCGGGGATTATGATTTTTTAAATTATTTCTTTCATTTATGCCGGGCTTTGATGGCAGGGAATAATGATTTAAAAATTAAAATGATCGTCATTACCAGGGATTCCCGGATTACTGTCGATTCTGACAGGGGCACAAATTTCTCACAAAACAGTATCGTGGGTTTTTCAAAAACATTAATGAAGGAAAACCCATCCATAAAAATAAAGGTACTGGACATGGACAAAGGCATGGCACATGACAGGCTTCTTCAAATTTCTATTGCCGAGATGAAAAGCGAATTCGATTCGCCGCTTGTCGTTTACCGGGATGGCGCAAGGTACATACAAAAATACAGAAAAATGTCTTTTGCAGCTACACCGGGTTCGATGATAAAGGAAAAGGGCGTTTACTGCATCGCGGGCGGATTGGGCGGTATCGGATTTCACCTTGTTTCGGACATGGCGAAAAATTTTGATATTCACATGATTTTACTCGGGCGTTCTGCTCTTACCGGTGAGATCGAACAGAAAATCAACCAGTTATCCCGATTCAACAGCCATATAAACTATTTCCAGACCGACATTACAAACAGGGAAGAGGTGAAAAAAACCATTGACAGTATTGTTGAAACCTACGGTACGATCGACGGTATAATACATGCAGCAGGGGTAATAAAGGATGCCTGGTTTATCAGGAAAGAATGGAAAGATTTTGCTGCTGTCGCGGCACCCAAAATCCAGGGAACCTGTTACCTTAATGAATTGACCAGTCACCTGAAATTGGACTTTTTTGTGGTTTTCTCTTCCATTGTTTCGCTTACAGGGAATATCGGCCAGATTGATTATACGGCTGCAAACAGCTTTATCGATTCCTTTATACAATACAGGAAAAAAAATAATTATCCGGGGAAAAGCCTGGGTATAAACTGGAGCCTGTGGTCAGGTACCGGAATGGGAAAAAATAAAAAAGCGGAAATGCAGTTAGCCGGGATGGGAATCGAACCCTTGACAGTGAAACAGGGACTTGGCGGTTTCTATCATGCGCTGGCAAATACAGAAGGACAGGTTGTCATAATAAATGGCCGGAATGAAACATTTTTGCAACCATACCTGGAAGGGAAAGAGAATACAGCAGCCCCGGTTATTCCGGGACATGAGGATAATAACGAAGTGAAGGAAAAAGAAATAGATGGTGAAAAATTACATGATTACCTGGTTGGTATTTTCTCTGAAAAATCAGGCTGTCCCCCGGAAGATATTGATGATGAAACCTCGTTTTTTAACCTTGGAATTGATTCCATTATTATTGAAGATGTTATGGGTTTACTGGACAAAAAATTTGAAAAATTAAGTACCACGCTGCTTTTTGAACATTCCCATATGAAGTCGTTAGTAGAATACCTGAAAACAAAAAAGCCGAAAGTCAACGATTTTTATCATCATAATGAACCGGGAAATGATACAGATAGAGAAACGGATAAAAATGAAACCGGAATACAGGTGAATTCAATCCTGACCACCTCTTCGCAGAGTGCGCCCTGGCCTTACCCGGGCGCGGGAAAAGAAGATAAGGGTTATGATATCGCGGTTATAGGGATGTGGGGGAAATTCCCCCTATCACCCGGTCTCGATGAATACTGGGATAACCTGGTAAAAGGAGCCGATTGCATTGAAGAAATACCCGGTGAAAGGTGGGATTATAAAAAATATTTTGATCCCGACATACATGCATATAACAAAACATACGGCAAGTGGGGAGGATTCATCAAGGATATTGATAAATTCGATCCTGCCTATTTCGGCATTTCTCCCAGGGAAGCAGCGGAAATGGATCCTCAACAGCGCCTGTTACTTGAATGTGCGTGCGAGATGATGGAACGTGCAGGGTATGGGGACCCGGATATCTATAAGGACAATCTGATAGGGTTATTTGCCGGAGTTATGTGGAATGAATATTCTGTTTTAGGTACCCAGGATGGATTTATGCAAAATATATATCCCGGGCCCGGCACCTTATACTGGGCAATAGCGAACAGGGTATCGTATATTATGGATTTGAGGGGACCAAGTATTGCACTGGATACAGCCTGTTCATCTTCTCTGGTTGCGATTGATCTGGCCTGCCAGAGTATATTGCGCGGGGATTGTCATATGGCGATTGCCGGCGGGGTTAACCTGAATTTGCATCCCAGCAAGTATATATACCTGGGACAGGCGAAATTCTTATCTACTGACGGAAGATGCCGCAGCTTCGGCAAAGGAGGGAATGGGTATGTACCCGGTGAAGGAGTGGGAACGATTCTTCTAAAACCCCTGGAAAAGGCGATTGACGATAAAGATACAATTTACGGGATCGTGAGGGGCTCTGCAACAAATCATGGCGGCAAAGCCGCAGGATTCACCGTGCCTGATGTGGAAGCTCAATCAAAGGTAATAGTAAAGGCTTTTGAAAGGGCGAGGATAAAGGCGGAGGATATCGGTTATATCGAAGCCCATGGAACAGGCACCTCGTTAGGTGATCCAATAGAAATAAAAGGGATTACAAAAGCATTTGAGAAGTACACAGGGGAAAAGCAATTTTGTCCGATTGGTTCGGTAAAATCCAATATCGGCCACCTGGAAGCTGCCTCGGGAATTGCAGGAGTGATCAAGATCCTTTTAAGCTTTAAAAATCATTGTATTCCCAAAAGTATTCATAATGACGAATTAAATCCGAATATCGATTTTACCGACACTCCCTTCTTTGTCGTAAAAGAAAACCTCGAATGGCAAGAAAAGGAAAACAAGCCTCTGGCAGCCGGCATCAGCTCGTTCGGTGCAGGTGGTTCAAATGCGCATATAATTCTCGAATCATTTGAAAGCGAAAATCCTCAAGCATCCTCGTCCGGGGAAGGTCACCTGATTGTTTTATCTGCCCGGTCACCTGTTCAGCTAAAGGAATACGCAGAGAAGTTATTGGGATACCTGGAAGCTTTCAACAAGAACGAGGTCATTCCCCTTTCCGGCATTGCGTATACTCTCCAGACAGGGAGAAAAAAAATGGAGGAACGTCTGGCTGTTCACTGTTATTCCATTGAAGATCTCATGAAGAAACTCACCTCATATCTTGCGGATGAACCGGTCGGGTCGGTGTATTACGACAATATCAAAAATCATAAAAAAGGATTACGGGAAATTCAGAAACATGAAGCCGGTGAAGCCATGCTCGATGATTGGATAAGGTCGAAAGATTATCATTCACTGGCCCGTTACTGGGTAAAAGGGATCAAGGTCGAGTGGCGTAACCTTTACGGCAATAATGGAATGCGGAAAGTATCATTGCCGGCATATCCGTTTGCCAGGGAGCGTTACTGGATTCCCGGAGGAACAGGACAAACTCAAATAAAAGGTGACGGCATGAATCCATTGCATCCCTTACTCCACAGGAATATATCCACGTTGTATGAACAGTTGTTTTCACTCGTAATTAACCCGGATGATTATTTTGTCAATCACCATAAAGTGAATAAAAAGAAAATAGTACCCGGTGCCTGTTATCTGGAGATGGCCAATGTTGCAGGAATTTACTCGAGCCAGGTCATGGTGAGAAAAATAACAGATGTAAGCTGGATAAGTGCCATTGTGGTGAATGGAAGCCCCGCCGAGGTATTTACTAAAATAATCCCGGGGGAAAATTTTCTCGAGTATACCATTTTTACCGGGGACGGGAAGAACCAGCGTATTCATGGAAAAGGGCGTATGGAAATGGGAGAAGAAGCCACGGGAGAAAAAGAAATTGTTCATTATTCGGAACTCATGCATCGCCTTTCCAATTCCATCAATAAGGAATCGTGCTATTCATATTTCAAGCGAATCGGATTGGATTACGGAAACAGTTTCCGGGTAATTGCACATGCCTCGTATAATGAGAACGAAGTGCTGGCCACACTTGCGCTTCCCGGCAACATGGAAGATGCAAAGAATGAATGGGTCATTAATCCATTCATTATCGATGCGGCTTTTCAATCGACATTACTCCCATTAAAAGCAGGGAATGAATTAAAAACCATGTGTGTGCCGGTTTCTGTTAAGGAAATAACTATTTTCCATACCTTAAACAATCTTAACTATAAATCTTATGCAGTAAGAAAGCCATGTAACCCACGGTCGTCTGTTTATGCATTTGACATAATCATTTTCGATGAAGACGGGATGGTGTGCATCAAAATGGAAGACCTTGCGATAAAACAAATTCAGGATTTTAAAAACCTGAAACAGGAAAACCAACCGGGGACAGAGTTGGAACAGAATGAAATAAAGGCGGTGAACTATGTTTAATCATACAGAGAGTAAGAGCAATCCAGCCAGGAATGGCGAAATGGCTACAGTTGTTTATTTGAAACCCCTGTGGGAACAGATAAAAGATCGGCCCGGGGAAATAAACGGGAATGTGTTGTTATTCGATACTAATTCGGATCTTTATGACGAATTGGTTAAAAACAGGGGAATTGACCATTGCATTATTGTTTACCCGGGAACAGATTTCCGGGAAATAAATGAAAATGCTTTTTGCATACATCCCGGTAATTCCCGGGATTACCGGAAACTGTACGAGACGTTAGCCGGTTCAAAACGTTTCCCGGGTACTCTTATTCACTACTGGGCCAAAAACGAATTTGACGGCAGCATTACCGGCGCGGAAAAACAATGTTCGGAAAGCATCTATCCCGTGTTTTATATGTCCAGGGCATTAATGATGCAGAAAGCAAGGAATACGGTAAAAATGGTGTTTTTGTATAAAACAAAAACAGGTATTCACCCGATCTATGAGGGAATAACAGGTTTTGCCAGGACACTTTCCCGGGAAAACCCGGGCCTGCAATTAAAAAAAATACGAATAGACGATACGATAGATACCCCCGGCTTGAAAGATATTATCGAGTATGAAAGTTCACTTCCCTCTTTTCATGATCAGGATGTTGCATATTTTGATAAGGAACGGCATGTGCTTCATTACAATGAAGTGGAGAGTCACGCTTTCCGGCCGGATTTCCGGCCGGGAAATACTATACTGAAAGACGGTGGTGTCTATATCATCACAGGCGGGATGGGGGGACTGGGCTACATAATAACAGAGTACCTGGCAAAAAGAATAAAGGCAGCAAAACTCATTTTAACCGGGAGATCCCTGCTTACGGCGAGTATGAGGGCAAGAATGAGATCTCTAAAACTGCCGGGCGGGTGTGAAGTCACCTACTATCCGGGCGATCTTTCGGTTGCAGATGATGTCCGGTCATTATTTGAAAAGGTCAAAAAGAAATACTCTGCGATCGACGGGATTATTCATTGTGCCGGGGTTGTAAAGGATTCATTTATCATGAAGAAAAGCAGGGAAGATTTTGAAACTGTCGTAAAGCCCAAAATTATGGGGACACTGAATTTGTATAATGCCTGTAAGGGACAAACAGTGGATTTCCTTGTTCTATTTTCATCCATCAGTGCTGTCCTGGGAAACCTGGGGCAGTGTGACTACAGTTTCGCCAATGCTTTTCTTGATTCTTTTGCACATTGGATAAAAACGAAAAGTGATTCGCCGTTTGGAAAAGTCCTTTCTATTAACTGGCCATTGTGGGAAGAAGGGGGAATGAAAGTTGATGAAAGCGCACTGGCTTATCTGGAAAATAGTTTTGGGATGATTCCTCTCTCTGTTGAAAACGGATTAAACGCATTCGGGAACTCTCTCTGTTTTGAGGGTCCCCAGTTCATTGTTGTCGAAGGATTTAAAGAAAGAATTCTTAAGGCATTTCATCACTCTTATGATACAGTTCCAGGTGCCACACAGGATAAGCCTTCCGGTACCTCCGGTGATAGTGATAGGAAAACCCTCTTAAAAAACATTCACGAGTATTTAAAGCATTTATTTTCGGAAGAGACAAAAATCCCTTTAGATAAATTAAAGGCGGATGATGAGTTTGAGAAGTATGGCCTGGATTCTGTTATGATAATGAACCTGAATGCAAAACTGGATAAAAAGATCAAGAACCTTTCCAGGACATTGCTGTATGAATACAATTCCCTTGAAGATCTGGCCCTTTATTTTGCCGGTAACCACGCTGCGGATTTTGTCCATACGGAATCGGATGAAAATGACAGAACACCCCGCCGGATGACCTCCCGGGTCATGGATATGGTGAAGCGGAAACAATATGATCTGTCATCGGTAAAATTCATGTCAACATATTTGAATACCGACGATGCTGCAGCCGATATCGCCATTATCGGTGTGAGTGGAAGATATCCGCAGGCGGGAAACCTGGATATACTCTGGAATAATTTAAAAGGCGGGAAGGATAGTATAACAATTATCCCGGAAGAAAGATGGAATTACTTAAAGTATTTTAATACGGATAAAGGAAAGGAAGGAACGGCATACAGTAAATGGGGCGGTTTCCTGGATGATTATGATAAATTCGATGCACTCTTTTTTAACATCTCCCCCAAAGAAGCCGAGATTCTCGATCCCCAGGAAAGGATTTTCCTGGAGACTGTCTGGCATACATTGGAAGATGCCGGGTATACCAGAAAGGATTTGTATGGCAGCATGGCAGGTGTTTTCGCCGGTGTCATGTGGGGGGAATACCAGTTGTATGGGGTCGATGAATCCGTAAAAATAAAACCCAACAATGTATTTGCATCGATAGCAAATAAGGTATCGTATTTCTTTAATTTTCATGGACCGAGTATTGCCATCGATTCGATGTGTTCCTCTTCATTAAGTGCCATTCATTTTGCCTGCAAAAGTCTGCTGCTGGGCGATTGTGCCATTGCTGTTGCCGGCGGGGTTAACCTGACATTGCATCCCAATAAGTACCTGCGACTAAGCCAGGATAATTTTCTTTCCACGGATGGAAAATGCCGGGCATTCGGGGCGCGCGGCGACGGGTATGTACCCGGCGAAGGGGTAGGGGCCGTTTTGCTGAAACCCCTGAAGGATGCTGTGAACGATAATGATAAGATTTACGCTGTTATAAAAAGTACGGCGTTGAATCATGGGGGAAAAACCAGCGGATATACGGTGCCCAATCCCAATGCCCAGGCAGATGTCATAGTCGATGCTTTGAAAAAATCGAAGATCGAACCGGAAACAATCAGTTATATTGAATGTCATGGCACAGGTACGATCCTGGGGGACCCCATTGAAATTACCGGATTAAAAAAAGCATTTGAAAAGTTCACGCAGGCTAAAGATTATTGTTCAATCGGATCGATTAAATCAAACATAGGGCACCTGGAAGCTGCTGCGGGTATTGCGGCATTAACAAAGGTGCTGTTACAGATGAAGCACAAACAACTTGTTCCTTCCCTGCATTCAAAAGAATTAAATCCAAACATCGATCTTACAGCGACTCCCTTCCGGGTGCAGCAGGAATTGCAGGCATGGGAACCTGTGGTAAAAGAAGACGGATTGGAGAAAAGAATTCCCCGGAGGGCAGGAGTCAGTTCATTCGGGGCCGGGGGGGCGAATGCACACATCGTGCTGGAGGAATATGAAAAGAAACCTGTGCAGAAAAAACAGGAGGGTCGGGAGTATTTATTCATTTTTTCCGCAAGAACAGAGGAACAATTAAGGGAATATGCAGAACGATTCCTTGATTATCTACAATCCCCTTTAGCGGAAATGCATAACACTTCTCCGGCACCTTCACATCAATCACCCGGGATAACGGATAATATCATGCATGCAATTTCACAAATTCTTGAATTGGAGAAAACCCAGCTTCATATTGACGATAAACTGAATGAACTGGGGTTTGACCTTCAAAAATACTCCGACCTTTTGTTTCATATCAATAATTCCTTTAATGTAAAACTGGCACTATCATTTTTTGACGGGTTTTATACGATTAAAGAACTTTGCATGTCCCTTGAAAAAGAGATGAAGCCGGTACAATCGATGAATCCGGGGAAAAATGAGTGGAATCCAGAAGATGTCGCTTATATGTTACAGACAGGGAGAGAACCATTAAGCGAGCGGTTCGCAGTAATTGCCTCCCGGAGCGATGAGGTGGAAGCAAAGATAAGGCATTTCCTGGACCGGGAAAATTGTGAAGGCCTGTTCTCGAAGAATAATGTAAAAAGTGACGATTATGCATGTGATTCAGAAACGATACGGAAAGCATTGGAGGAAAAGAATTACCGGACCCTGGGCGCAGCCTGGGTATGCGGTACCGGGATTGACTGGAAAAGAATGTATGGGAATACCACACCCGGTAAAAGTGACCTGCCATTGTACCCTTTTAAACGTACCAGATATTGGCTACCTGACAATTATGAACGGAAAGCGGAAAAGAATGATGAGTTTTTAAATGATTCTTTAACATTGCATCCTTTATTAAAATCGAACAAATCAACTCTCCTTGAGCAGAAATTTGAAACGACATTCACCGGCAATGAGTTCTTTTTAAAAGACCATGTAATACGGGGAAAGAACATCCTTCCCGCCGCCGCTTATATCGAGATGGCAAGAAAAGCCGGCGAGATTGCAGCAGAAGAAAAAGTGTATTCATTGAAAAATATAATCTGGGCGAAACCTTTTGTTTTTAATGAAAAAAGTAAAGCTATTTGTATAAGTATTATTCCCTGTGATGAGGGGTTGGATTTTGAAGTATGGAATAATCAAGGCAGTGAGGATGCGGTCTTTGCCCGGGGTCACATTGTACCCGGTGAATATTCCGCATACAAAAAGAATATTCCGTGGAAAGATTATGACAGTATAACAGGGGCAAACCGCATCGGTAAAAAGGAATGGTATACAATGTTCGCTTCCCGGGGAATAGTATATGGGGAAAGTTTCCGGGGAGTGGAGGAACTCGCCGGTAATGAAAGCGAGGTATTCGCAGTAATAAAAAATCCCGGCTGTAATAAGAAAAATGCCGGTGACTATTACCTTCATCCTTCCCTGCTGGATAGCATTTTCCAGGCAACCGCCGGATGTTTTGTTCATTCAGGTGATAATGCCCTTTACATTCCTTTTTCCATAGGGGAAATTACCTTTTTTAAAGAATTACCGGGGAAATGCCTGGTTTATATTAATATGATCCAAAAAAATGACCAGGCTCAAATTATGAAATTCGATAGTACTGTTTTTAATGAAAACAAAGAATTGGTCATGGTCATTAAGAATTTTGTACTTAAATCTTTATTTAAGGCCGGACAACCGGAAGAGAAGCTTCTTTATTTCTCTCCTGCATGGAAAGAAAGGGATATTCCTGCTACCCGGTCCTCGGATATTACCGGGAAACAGCTTCTGATTTTTGAAGATCCGGGAGAATGGGATTTTACTGCATTGAAACGTACCTTTGCTAAACCTCCTGTGTGTGTGAGGACAGGGAATTCTTTTGCATGCCTTGATGATTTAATGTACCAGGTACATCCGGATAATGAAAATGATTTTATCGAATTGACAAAACACCTCTTACAGAAAAAGCAGTTCCCGGAATTTGTCATTTATGGCTGGTCCCCGGGACAACACTATCATGATACAGATATAAAAATAGAAGAAATTCTATCAAAAACCGTTTTCCCGCTCTTCTTTTTTACCCGGGCATGTCTTTCAACCGAACTGCCGCATACCATCAAAATCGTCTATTTATCCAGACTTGCCGATGGAACTATCCAGCCGCAGGACAAAGGAGTTTCAAGCTTCCTGAAAACAGTAAATAAGGAAAGCACCAGGTTCCTGGGTAAAACCGTTTACCTGGGGTCCGGGTGTATAATGGGTCTTGATGAAATAATATACAGGGAATTGATGGAAGATTCTTACGATGAAATGAAATACGAGAATAAGAAGTCATATGTACCCTGTTATCTGCAGCAATATCCATCTGAAACAGGAAACGGCCTGGAGCTGAAAGGTGAAGGGGTTTACATTGTGACAGGGGGAATGGGCGGGATAGGATTTATTTTATCGGAATTCATTGCATCGAAATACAAGCCCTGCCTGATTGTAATAGGAAGGTCCCGATTACATCCGGAAATAGAAGAGAAGATAAAAATCCTTACTGACCGGGGCGCCCGGGTTCATTACTTCCAGGCAGATATTTCAAAATTCGAGAACGTCGAGATTGTCATCGGCAAAGTAAAATCATTGTATGGAAAGATCGATGGCGTTATCCAGAGTGCCGGTGTGGTAAGAGATTCCCTGATTATAAATAAAACCGGAAAAGATGTTGATGCTGTCCTTAAGCCGAAGATTACAGGAACACTTCATCTCGATTATCATTTGAGGAATGAAAAACTGGATTTCTTTATCGTTTTTTCCTCTATTGCAAGTGTGTTCGGAAATACCGGGCAGGCTGCCTATTCCTGTGCAAATGGTTTCCTGGATGCCTTTATTGCATTGCGTCACAGTCTGTCGCTTCAAAACAAACGCTCCGGAATTTCACTCAGTATTAATTGGCCCTTGTGGAAAGAGGGGGGGATGGGAGTCAACCATCAAAAAGAGGTATATCTAAAGGAACATTACGGAATGGTTCCTTTAAAAACAGAGAACGGTATTTCCGCTTTTTTCCATTGTCTGTCATCCGGTAAAAATCAGATCATTGTGTTTGAAGGATTTGAACATAAAATAAAAAAGATACTGGGAATAGACGAAGGAAAGAAACGAGCAGCAACACAATTGTTACCTGTAAAATCGGAAGATGTAAAAAACAAATTGCAGAACGATGTTTCAAAGATGATTTCCCTGCTGTTAAAACTTCCTGTTGAAGAAATCGATCCCGGCAATGAGCTGGGCGATTATGGATTCGATTCAATTAGCTTCACCGCATTGACAAATACCATCAATACCACATACGCCATTCAGATTACCCCTGCCCTGTTTTTTGAATATCCCGTTTTACAATCGTTTATTGATTATGTGTATGATAACAATAGTAAGGAAATCCGGAATTATTATTCTTCCTCTATTACACTGAACCAGGAACAAAATGATATGACAGATGAATCATCACTTCATTCCCAACAATACAATACCTCTGCATTGAAACGGCGTCGTGTTCATCACTCAACACATCATCTCCATAAAAATGAAGATATTGCTGTTATTGGCATTGCCGGGAGAATGCCCCGTGCAAGAAACCTGGATGAGTTCTGGAAAAATCTCGAGAGTGGAAAAGATTGTATTACAGAGGTCCCGGGAGACAGGTGGGATTGGCGGGAATATTATGATGAAGAGGGGAATGCACCGGATACATCAAAATCCAGGTGGGGCGGGTTTATGGAAGATGTTTACCGATTCGATGCCAAATTCTTTACTATTTCACCCAGGGAAGCTGAATTAATGGATCCCCAGCACAGGCTTTTCCTGGAGATTGTATGGGAAACGATTGCGAACGCGGGATATAAACCATCGGATTTGTCCGGGACCAGGACAGGATTATTTGTGGGTGTTGGCGGTAATGATTATTTCGAGTTACTCAATAAAAATAACACCGGCATCCAGGCTTATACCTCGACCGGGAATATGCATTCGATGTTAACAAACAGGATTTCGTATCTACTTGATTTGCATGGACCCAGTGAACCGATCGATACTGCCTGTTCAAGTTCACTGGTCGCCATTCACCGGTCGGTGGAATCCCTTCAAAACGGTGAATGCGACATGGCTATCGCCGGCGGCGTGAATGTTATTCTTACTCCTACCTGGCATATTTCTTTCAGCAAGGCAGGGATGCTTTCAAAGGACGGGAGATGCAGGACGTTCGATAAAAAAGCCGATGGCTATGTCCGGGGAGAAGGAGTGGGTGCCGTTCTTTTAAAACCCCTTTCCAGGGCAGAAGAAGACGGGGATTTTATTTATGCGGTGATAAAGGGTTCTTCCGTTAACCACGGCGGTCATGCGAATTCCTTGACAGCCCCCAATCCAAATGCCCAGGCAATGCTCTTGACGGATGCGTTTAAACGCGCCCATGTTGACCCGAAGACTATTTCCTACATCGAGGCCCACGGCACCGGGACACCGTTAGGCGATCCAATCGAGATCAATGCATTAAAAAAAGCGTTTAAAGAATACGAATCGAATGTAAATCAAAGTACATTGAACCATTATTGCGGAATAGGGTCCGTGAAAACAAATATAGGGCATCTTGAAACAGCAGCAGGCATTGCCGGTGTTTTAAAAGTGATACTCGCCCTGCAAAATAAAAAATTACCCCAAACGGTTCATTATCATGAATTGAATCCTTATATCGAACTGGAACAGTCACCCTTTTATATTGTCGATAAGACCAGGGAATGGAAACCTCTTACAGATGAAAACGGTGTTGAAATAAAAAGATGTGCCGGGGTGAGTTCCTTCGGATTCGGGGGCGTCAATGCCCATATTATATTTGAGGAATATGATAATTCCCCGGGTAACGTTCCGGCATCTTCCCGGGAAAAATATCCGGTACTGCTTTCAGCGAAATCCGGTGAGACACTGGATGAATATGTCAATTCTCTATACACCTGTTTAGAGAATTCCAATGGTTCTCTATCGATTGACAATGTGGCATATACCCTTCAATCGGGCCGGGAAGCTTTTCATGAAAGAATTGTTTTCTTAACCGAAAATCTTGCCGGTTTAAAAGAGATGTTACATCGCTATCAACAGGGGGAGAAGCAGATAAGCAATGTCTTACAGGGGAATAAAATACATCAATCATTTAATCTGTTTGAAGGAGAAGCAGGGAAAGATTATATCAACAGGCTTATTCAGGATCAGGATGTGGAGAAATTAAGCCAGCTCTGGCTTTCAGGACTTGATATCGACTGGTCGCTTTTATATCCGGATAACATTGAAAAACCGAAACGAATTCCATTACCGGGTTCCTTATTTAAAGGGGAGCTCTACAGGATCCAGTCCTCGAATGGTTCACTAAACCGGGCTGCAGGGAAACTACACCCCCTTATCGGGAAAAATAGTTCAACACTGAACGAACAAAGTTTTTCCAGCCGGTTCAAAGGCGATGAGTTCTTTCTTCGCGACCATTTGGTGAAAGATAGGAAAATCCTGCCTGCCTCTGTGTATCTTGAAATGATTCATGCAGCCGCTGAATTGTCCCTGGATACCGGAAGAGCCAGGATTACAGAGGTGAAATGGATTGAACCCTTTATCAGCTATAACGAAGAAAAGAATGTCTATACGCGGCTTTACCCACGGAAGGATCGTTCGGTTACATTAGAAATTTCCGGGGATACAAAAAAGGGAAAAAACATACTTGCCACCGGGACCCTGGTATTCAGGAATCATCAAACTAAGAAAGATGAACCGGAAAGGATACAGATACAGGAAATAATTTCCGGATCAAAAAAAGAATTCAATGAGAAGGAAATTTATCATTCCTTTAAAAACAAAGGTATTGTATATGGCGATACCTTCCGGATTATTGAAAAGATATATGTTGTCTCCGGTACCGAGGTCCTTGCTAAGGTGGATTCTTCCCGCCTGGAAGACCCTCATTCCTATACATATCACCCTTGTTTGATGGATGCGGCTTTTCAGTCTGTCATAGGAATTGCAGGCCTGGAGGGTACTGAATTATATCTGCCTTATTCATCAGGAGAAATTGTACGATTCGATCATGTCAGAGAAACATGTTTTATTTATGTGCGGCAGCATCATGCAGGTAAGCCGGATTTCATCCAATGTACTTTGCTTCTCTTATCCGGCGAGGGGAATGTCCTGTGCCGGGTAAAAGATTTCGTTATTAAGAAAATCGTTCCGCGGGATAAAACAATTCAAATAAAGGAAGAACACTCTCGAAAAAATACACAACCGGAAAGAGATAGACAGAACAATAACGACCCGGAACACCCTGCAGCACAGTTCAGGCCCAATAATAATTTTTCAAGGTACCTTCAGGAAGATTTAGTTAAAATAATTTCCGAACTGCAAAAATATGACATTAATAAAATCAACATTAAAACTGATCTGAGTAAATACGGTTTTGATTCTATTAGTTTCGCCGATCTGGCCAACAGGATAAATAAAAAATATAATATCAAAATCACCCCCTCGGTGTTTTTTGAAAATCCATATATTGAAAAAGTATCTGCCCGGTTAATCGCGGATTTTAATACTGTTTTCCGTGATTATTATAAAAACGATGAAACGGAAGGCCACCTTTTTCCAGTGCGTGATCCGGTATCGACAAATGTCGAGAACTCCCCTGAATCCGAAATGGATAAAGAAATACCTGCGGAACCTGTAAAGGAACAGGAACCGCAGGCGAATGCACTCCGGTTCTTTTCCCGTCAGGAACATACCACTAATATTGCCGAACCCATCGCCATTGTCGGGATATCGGGAATTTATCCTGATTCCCCGGATATGGAAACCTACTGGGAAAATCTTGTTTCGGGTAAAGAGTTAATCAGTGAAATTCCGGGGGAACGCTGGAACTGGGAGGAATATTACGGGGATCCGTCTATTGACAATAAAATCGATACAAAATGGGGCGGTTTCATCAAGGATGCAAAAACCTTTGACACGGAATTTTTCACTATTTCACCCAGGGAAGCGGTGATGATGGACCCCCAGCAGAGGAAGTTACTCGAAGTGGTGTGGCATACAATAGAAGATGCAGGGTACAGATTGATTGAACTGTGTCAATCCAGGGTTGGTGTTTTTATCGGGGTTATGAATAATGACTTCCTCGAAGTATTGAAAGATAATGATATTCCCATAGATTCTTTTTATGGCACCGGGTATATGAATTCATTCTTAGCCAACCGGATATCGTATCTGCTGGATCTCCATGGACCAAGCGAAGTTGTCGATACGGCATGTTCAAGTTCCACTGTTGCCATTCACCGAGCGGTCAAGGCGTTGCAGCATAACGAATGTGAAGTGGCTATTGCCGGCGGCGTGAATTTGATTTTTACACCGACCGTTACCATAGGATCGGCCAAAACCGGTATATTGACAAATGAGCCTCATATAAAAACCTTTGATAAGGAGGCAAAGGGGTATTTACGCGGGGAAGGAATCGGGACTGTTATGCTCAAGACCTTGAGCAAGGCAAAGGAAGACGGCGACAATATTCACGCTGTTATCCTTTCGAGTGCTGTTTCCCATGGGGGAAAAAGCAATTCACTCACAACATTGAATTTGAATGGGCAGTTTGAGGTCATTACCAGGGCGTATGAATCCGCCGGCATAACACCGGATTCGGTTAATTATATAGAACTCCAGGGTCCGGCAAGCTATTACGGTGACCCTGTCGAGATCGATGCGGTAAAGAAAGCATTCAAGTATCTGCTGGAAAAGAACAATGTTTTAAAGCCGGGTGAACCGTACTGCGGGATAGGGACTCTTAAGCCTAACATCGGACACCTGGAATCAGCTTCCGGGATAGCCGCTTTAACCAAGGTCGTCCTGGCATTACGGCATAAAAAAATACCGGGAATTATTAACCTGGAAACTATTAATCCATTGATTGACCTGGATGGAGAACCATTCTATCTGGTCCGGGAAACCCGTACATGGGAACAAATGTTTGATGAAAATAAAAATCCCGTGCCAAGAAGAGCGAATATAAATTCGTATGGTATTGGCGGGACAAATGCCCATCTTATAATCGAAGAATACCAGGAAAATCAGAATTCGACTGAATCGGAAGAAGGAAAGGAGCCATATCTTTTCATTTTATCTGCAAGAGATAAAAATCAATTAATGGAATATGTAAAACGGATAATTCATTATCTTAACGATACGGATACACCGTTAAGGAATATTGAATATACCCTTCAGACAGGCCGGGAAGAAATGAAACACCGTCTTGCCGTCTGCGCACCGGATAAACCGGGGTTAATCAGAAAACTCGAATTCTTTCTCCAGGGTTCACCGGATATGCTTAAGCAAAATGTTTTTAGTGGCACAATCGATGAAGACGACTTATTACTGGATGAGGAAATCTATGAACAGGCGGTGAATAAAGCCTGTGAACAGCGGGATAAAGTGAGGCTGGCGAAATTCTGGATAAAAGGAATTCCGGTTCAATGGAAAAAAATGTATGCCTCCCACATTACGAAAATCTCTCTTCCCGGTTACCCCTTTAAGAAAGAGGTGCATTGGATTAATGAAGCGGATAAAAACGCAAGCGGGTGTGAAATAAAACCGGATAAGAAAGAGGGATTTATCCCGGTTTTATCGCGCGAAGATATTCAATCATCCATCGCTGAAATAGTGAATTCTTATATTGCCACTGAAATGAATACTGTTGATCCCGGTAAAGAGCTTGCCGACTACGGAATTGAATCCCGGATGATTATTCAGATCAACTTCGAGCTCGAGCGGAAATTCGCTATAAAAATACCAACTCATACTTTTTTCAAGAATAATTCCCTGCAGGCCCTGACGGATTTTATTTATAACAGATTACAGAATGCCGGGACCGGCGAACCTCTGTTGGATGCTGTAATTGTTCCGCCGACAGGAGACAAACCGGAAGACATACCGGGGTTGATAAACTCGTTTTCATCTGAAGAAATTGATATACTTTATAATCAAATGAAGCGCAACGAAACGGAACAGCCGGATTATGTCCTGATTTAATCATCTGCGTCCGTGTCGTTTGATAATAAATGTATAGTTTGATAATAAAATTATAGGTTACAGGAGAACATTATGTCTATGATAATTGAAAAGAATCATACTCATTTGAACGTAAATGAGAAAAAGCAGCTTCTTATTGAACTTATAGAGAAAGGAAGCAGGCTTTCAATCGAGCATCAATCGTATCCATTACTGGATATCCAGGAATCATTTTTAATCGGGAAGCAGATCGGAAAATATTCCGATTTTGTCGGGTGCCACGCTTACCTGGAAATAGAACAGACCCACCTGGATATCGAGCGTTTGAACAACGCCTGGCATACATTAATGAACCGGCACGAAATGCTTCATACAATCATTCTCCCGGAAGGGAAACAAAAAAGATTGGAGTTTTTCCCTTTTTATTCATTCAATGTTTATGATCTTTCAGGGAATACGGAGGAGCAGAAGAACTTTTTTCTATTAACGTTAAGAGAGAGAATGTCGCATAAAGTGTATCTTCCGCAGCAATGGCCATTGTTCGAAATAACCATTGTAAAGAAATCCGGGATTCACTATACGATTCATTTCAGTATTGATGAATGGATTGCCGATTTCGCCAGTATAGAAATTCTTATGAAGGAATGGTATGCATTATACACGGATCCCGGCACCCGGTTGGAAAAATTGGAATTTACATTTAAAAACTATGTTCATTATGTCATAAAAAATAACGTACAGGAGAGGAACCGAACGGATGTTGATTACTGGATGAACAAAATGAAAAATCTTCACGGGGGTCCTTTGTTGCCTGTAAAGGAAAATCCTGTAAGAGGGGAGGGGAAATCGTATTTTAAAAGAAAGCGGCTGGAATATCTTTTAGAAAATGCACTCTTCGAGAATCTGAGAAAGATTTCCAGGGAAAATAAAATAACGATGACTATCCTGTTCCTGGTCTTATTTTCGGAAGTGCTCAATAAATGGAGTAAAAGCAGCAGTTTTTCTTTAATCATGACCTTTTTTAACAGGATGCC
>JAFGQK010000355.1 GCA_016935735.1 Spirochaetales bacterium
CCTGAACTTCTCTTTTTACAGTAGAAAGAAGATGAAGTGTATTCTCAACGATGATTGGTTATACTCTCCGGCTTTTTGGACAACCCCTCCGATAATAGTTTTGTAGAAGGTGAGGTTCAACATAGCTGAAGCCCAATTATAATCTATTATAAGGTGCTTAATAAAAATGGTATTCCCTCATTCACCTCTTTGTTTAAAAATCTTTTTCTTGATTAAAAGCATTACTTGGGTTACCATATATATCAGGATAGAGAACTATTTTATATAGAAGAGGCAATGGTAAAAATACCTGCCTTGACATTGGTGGAGTTTTTTATTTCCTTCTATTAGTAGTTAGAATAGTAGTAAGGAAAAAACTCCAAAGCCGAATGTAAAAAATATTTTTATAAGTGGTTTTTACAGGAGGCTCAGGAATAAAAATACCCAGGAGGAACGAGGATATATATGGTACAGACAAAGACAAAGAAGGTATATGATTTTAATATGCCCAGGGTAAAAAATGAGCTTGTGAAAGTCATTAAGAAGCAGAAGAACGAATCCACTGTTGCAGACCTTATTTCTGCATCCGGACTCCCCAAATTCCAGGTGGAAGAGACCATCAAGGTTGTTATGAATGAATACAGGGGCCATCTGAAAGTCTCCGAATCCGGTGAACTCCTCTACTATTTCCCCCAGGGGATGAGAAACCAGGTAAAGGGCTTTATACCGGGGCTTAAGCGGTTTTTTAGCGAATTCGCGAAAGTCATGGTTAAAATCCTCGCTTTTCTCTTTAAGATATGGATTGTGGTAATGCTCGTTGGCTACTTTATTCTTTTTCTCCTTATTCTTGTTGCAGCGGTTCTTGCAACACTGGCAATTTCCTTTGGCGGGAAAGGCAGGAGCAGGAGTAGTTCCAGGGGAGGTATTTTTTACCTGGTAATCAAGCTATTTGAGCTTTTTGCCCGTATCTGGTTTTATGGCCAGATATTAAAAGGACCCGGCGAGAAAAAGCGGGGACGTCCTCTCCACAAAGCGGTATTTGCCTTTATATTCGGTGAGCCGGATCCCAACAGGGAATGGGAGACTGCGGAAAAAAAGCATGTAATCTCCTTTATCCAGAGCCATAAAGGGGTAATCACCCTGGAAGAACTCATGATTATTTCAGGGAAAGATACCGAACAGGCAAACGAACTTATAAACAGATATCTGCTGGAGTTTGAAGGCGAACCTCAGGTAACGGATGACGGATCCATTTTCTACTTTTTCCCGGAACTTTTAAGGACTTCCCGGTCCCTTACTGAACGGACGATTGTCCCCCTCCAGAACCCGGCAAAAAAGCAGCTTATTCCATTTAGCTATAACGAAAAAAAGAAAAACGGCTGGATCGGATTTTTTAACGGCTTTAACCTCGCATTTGGCTCATATTTCCTCTACTATGCCCTTACAGAGCCGTATCTTGTTATGGAGTTTATCAGACAAATGCCTGTTGTAGATTTTGCCATTGTTTACCGGTTTCTGAATTCGTTTTTAAAGGATATCACCGCCAATCCCGCCGGTATCATCCTTATCGGACTCGGAATTATCCCCCTTGCCTTTTCGTTTTTATTTTACCTGATTCCATTGATGAGAAACATACAAAGGAAAAAACTGAATGAAGGAATTAAGCAGGAAAACTTCAGAAAGAGAATTTATGCATCTATGCATTCGAATCCGATGAGTGTTAATCCGGGGGCAATACAACCTGCAGGGGAGAGTGAAACGCCGAAAAACAGCGATAAATTCAAAGACAAAGTAATCAAGCAGTTTGTCGGGGGAAAATATGGTGATGTTGAAGCGACAACATCCGGTGCAGGCGGGTATATCTATGTTCTTAAAGAATACCAGAGGCAGATTTCAGATGTCAATACTTTCAGGGATAATGTTGATTTGAACAAGTATGCAGTTGGCGAAACGATATTCGATTCGGGAGAGTGAAAGATAATAAAAAGACGAGGGAATAAACAGTAATTTTTTTCAAATTTCCCCCTTATCAAAGGTGATGACATAATCGAAAATTTACTATAGTCTATCCTGATAAGTATTATATGACCGGGAGGGGAAGATGAATAAATATATAAAACTGTTTAAGAAGATATCCCTGGCAATCAGCTCCGGGAAAGGAGGGGTAGGTAAAACGACAACAGCAGTAAATTTAGGACTTTATTATGCACGAAGGGGATACAGGGTCGGTTTGGTTGATGTTGATCCGCTTTCTGATATCGAAGTCCTCCTCGATCTGTCATCCGGTGATCAAATCATCCATGGTAAAGGCTTTGATAAGGGCCACAATTCCCTTGATTCATATATAAAACAGGTATTCCAGAACTTTCATCTCCTTTTTTCTGCTTTTAAACTGAAAAAAACCGATATTCCTGCATTAAAGAAAAAGCTTTTTAAGGATTTTGCACAACAGCTTACAGAAAAATACGATTTACTTATCTTTGATATGCCGGCAGGGATAAGGGACGAGGATAATCTCTCGATTCTTCCCTATATGGGCAGTCTTGTTCTGGTGACCAATTCCGAACCCACTGCCCATGTCTCTGCAGGGGGATATATCAAGGCAGTACTGGATTATGCAAAGAATCTGCCGATTTACCTGTGGCACAATAAGTTTACCAGGAACCCGGGGGCAGACTTTAATCCGGAGGACGTTATAGGCAATTATAATCGCAATTCTCCTCAAAAAGCCCGCATCAATCCGGGTAAAATAACACATATCGAGCATCTTGCATTTATCCCGGGTGATCCGACCCTTGATCTGCTTAAAACGAATCCTTCTGTTACCTTGAATATTTTAAGAAGTATTCTTGATATGACGGAATTCATAAAGGAAGAACAACTCAAACTTTTTGCACAGAAGAGTAAAATCCCGGAAAAAACCTTTGATCTTATCAAGTATTTTCTTATCCATAGAACCAATAATGATACCTTTGATTTGTTTCTTGATGAGATAGGTGATTATGTGGGAAATATCATCCGGTACAGGATGGCAAAGGATAATTACTATACAAAAGTCGAAGGCCCGATCCCGCGGGGAAGGCGAATTTTCACCCTTGAACAGATTCAATCCCTTAACAAGCTTTTTATAAAAATGAATGCAGATCCCCTCCGCGTAAGGGCCTTGCGGATAATAACCCTTATCGAAGAAGCAATACGGCAACAGGAAAACGCCAAAAGGCTTTTTTTTGTAGGGAATGTCACCCCGCCAAACAAACGCATCGACCTGGAGATAAGCAAGATGCTCATTACCCTGAACAACCAGGCTGCGTTTCTGCAAAAAACCGTAAAGAACACAGCAGGGCTTCTGCTTTTTTATTTTTCCCTTTACAAGCTTTTTCATTCAAAATCCCTGCTTAAATTGTTGAATAATTTTATCCCTATTCGTAAAAACGGGAAGGGGAGTGTGGTAAGGGATAAACACAAACAGATACGGCTTATTATTGAAAGCGACAACAGGCATAAACAGAAATATCTTACGCTTATTAAAACGATATTTCCCGTTGTTACAAAACAACTCTCTACAATGGTAAAGACCTTTGAGCTTTCACACCTCTATTATCGCAAAGAAGACGGGAGTATAAACAAAGAGGCATATATTAAACTTTTTTCACACTTTATGCACGATACCGTAAACAGCGGCCTTGGTATTATTGCCGGATTCAAATACAGGCCTGCCTCAATTGCTTTTGATGAAGCAGCAAACAAGCTGCTTTCAAAGATAATGCCCGGGCAGCAGACACCAAAGGAAAAGGTTGCCTCCTGAACTTCCACCCGTTCGCCATTATTTTTTGTAGATTTATATAGAAACATGATTATCCATACCGCAGGAAAGGCATTTACAATGAAATACCACCTCTGTATCAGAAGCAGGGGAAGATGGATTTCCGTGTAAAACTTCCCTGTCCAGGCTTTTAAGTGTTGTCCTCCCGCAGTAATTACATATCCCGGGAGAATAAAGTTCATTTTCTTGTACTTTTTCAATTCTGCCAATTAATTTTTTTACATCATCAACATCAATTGTTTTTAGTTTTTTAAGTTCTTTTTCGGAAACACAGGAGAATAATTCTTCATTTTTTGCCAGAATTTCAGTGGCTTTTAAAATCTCTGATTCCGGTACTCTCCCCCTTAAATGACGGGCAAAATTCTCTACTTCCGTAAATAATACTACTGGTTTTTTTAATAAATTTTTTATAAGATTGTCTTTATCAGCTTGAATAAAATCAATTGCCTTTTTCCCATCATTATCTGTTATGGCAACATCGGCACCCCCCTGTAACAGGAGCCGGACAATTGATGCATTGTCATGTTCAACAGCGTAGAATAATGCGGTTTTTCCCTTTTCATCCTGATAATTTACATCTGCTTCTTTATCCAGCCACCTGTGGATCTTTGACCAATCATTTGACGTTGCCGCCAGGATAAGCTGCCTGTCCACATGTCCAAAGATGTCTGTACCTGCTTTCCCTGTATCTTCGCAATGATCAAGGAGATAGTAAATTATTTCGCTGTTCCCGTTTTGCAATGCATATTCCATTGCCGAAAATCCTTCTTTCTGATGGTATTGAATTTGGGCTCCTTCCTGTACCAGGAGTTTTACTATATTAAAATGATTGTTCATTACAGCCCGGCATAAAGCTGTTTCCCCATTACCATCTTTGATTTCCAGATCGGCCCTATATTCTATCAGGTATTGTGTAATTTCCAGGAAACCATATTCAGCAGCCCGGTGCAGAACGGTTTCCTTGTTATAACTTTCGGTTTTCCGGTTTGGGTCTGCTCCATTTTTTAACAAAACCAGAATCGTATCAGCATCCGCACCGGCATTACAGGCATAATACAGAGGAGTGTTACCCCCTAAGCCTTTTTTATTGACATCCGAACCGAATTCTATAAGTCGTTTTGCCGTAGTGTATTTTCTTGTAAGAAGGGCTTCTCCCAGGGGAATCCCACCATAACTGTCACCACTGTTGACATCGATGCCTTTCTGAATAAGGTACTCCACCAGCCAGTCCAATCCGCCGGCTGCCGCAGCATGCAGAGTGGTTCTCTGTTGTTCATCCTTTAAGGTAATATCGGCTTTGTTTTCGATAAATAACCGGGCTGTTTCCGAATGTCCCTTTTCTGCTGATAACATGAGTGGAGTCCTTTTTTTGTATCCCTGGTAGTTCATGTCTGCCCCGGCTTTGATAAGCAGTTTACATATCTCCGTAAAACCCTTTTCAGCTGCAAAATATAAAGGATTTTGCTTTATGATTGTTTCTACCGACAGATCGGCATTTTTCTTTATACAGGCAGAAACAATATCCGGATAATTATTTTCAACCGCCCAGAAAAGAAAACTTTTATCCCTGTAGTCCATATCTATTTCACTCCCCATCCGGGAGTGAATATCTGCACCATCCAGAATAAGAAATTCAATAAGGTCTGCCAGTTGTTTCTTTTTCTCTGCTTTCTGAAATTTCATTTCATATGCTGCCCGGTATAATGGTGTCCTGTCCCATTTATCCTTACCATTTATATCTGCACCATAGTCTATAAGAAAACGGGCAATTTCCCGGTGGCCTTCTGCACAGGCTAAATGCAGAGGTGTACTTTCCATAAAATCGTCTTTCATATAATCCTGGCAGAAATCCTCATGATCCAGCGTTATACCTTTTGTGAAAATGACCTGTACCTGTTTTAAATCGCCATTTTTAATGGCTTTCATGAATTCCTTTAGATTTTCCATGAAAACTTCCTTTTCATCATTTATATAAAACATTCACGATGCTGTTGTCAGGCAATCGCTATTTCTTTTTTTATACTATTATATGATGATGAGAATTTCAAATATTTCCCGGAAACATTGATATCATCCAGCCTTTATGTCATTAACCCTGGAAAGTCAATTAAGAGTTATTCCAAATTTGATTGGAGGCTGTAGGCGGTATTCAAGGTATAAAAAGGAAATTTTAAAGCAGATTACCCGGATTATTACCATATAAATACGAAAATGCCTTCCATATTTGAATACGAGAAAGTGAGGCTCTTCTTCATTCGACTGGAAACAAAAACGAATCAACTAAGTGAAACCATGGCTGGTTATAAATGAAATTTTTGACTTTATGTTTATCAAAAGTAAAGAATCAGGCTTTTCCACCTGATTCTTTCACTGTTATTCATTCACTCTTCAACATAGTTGAAGCCCTATTGTTTATATAAGGTGTTTATCAATAGCGATAATTGCTTTTTCCAGGTTTTCTTTCTTTTGCTTCATTCACTTTAAGGTTGCGGCCTTTAAACTCCTTATTATTAATTTCGGAAATTGCAGTATTGGCAGCTTCAGCGTCTTCCATCTCCACAAAGGCAAACCCTTTTGACTGGTTTGTCATGCGATCTGTTACAATATTGACATTCAAAACAGATCCGTATTGAGAGAATAATTCTTCCAAATCCTGTTCCGTAGTAGAGTAATTCATATTACCCACATAAATTTTTTTTGACATAAAAATCATCCTTTTCTTTTCAGGCAAATTCCTGAAAAATGTTAATTTATAGTTTATAAAAAATAATCTATTCCGCCTGTTTAATCTTTTATTCGGTAAAACTCAATAAAGAATCAACCTGTATAAAAATGAAATCGTCTTAAAACTGTTTCATTCTTTACAGCTTTAAAGCAGGAATATTGGATTAAAAGAACAAATAGTATCTTTATAAACAATACTACATAAATATATACCTATTTTTTCTTTTTGTCAATATTGGCTTTTATCATTTCAGCAATTCTCAATATGAAAACCATGAATTTTCACACTGCATAAATATACTTAAATCATTGTCGCCTTTACTTTCCCTTTGTACCGGGATAGTTGCCGTCTGAACAGCTATCCTGAATTGTAAACATTTCTAAAATATATTCATTTCTTATCCAGTCATCATTACATTCAAATGTTTTTACAGCCTTTGCAGGCGAACCGGCTGCAACACACCTTGCAGGAATATTTTTTGATACAACAGAATGTGCTCCAATAACAGAATGATCTCCGATACTTACACCAGGCAGTATAAGTGCACCTAATCCAATCCAGACAAATACGTACTTTCACCTGGATTCTATTTTAAAAGATTATTCCTTGCCTCCACTTTATAATCCTGCCAGGAATCCCCTGGCCAGATCGGGAACAAATCCCACAAGGTGCTTCCATTTCCTGTCTATCCTGTCCTTCTCTTTCTTCAGTTCCACGGATTTCCTGTCCAGTTCTTCCCGTGTCTTTTCCAGACAGAGGTTTCCGGTGGTGCCGGTATATGACTTTTCCTTAATCACCTTTTCCGGGTCGAATGTATCAAGCAGACCCGGGTTCATTCCTGCGCTCCGGTATGCATCCCGGAAGGGAATCCCCTCTTTTACCAGCCTGAATGCTGCGTCTGTTGCATATATTTCAGGGATAAATCCTTTTATTAATTTTTCCCTGTGCACATTCAATTCCCGTATAGTAAGATCCATGATCTTTACACAGGCTATTCCCGCATACATACCCTTTAAAAACGGCCCCTTTGTTTCCTGAAAATCCCTGTTATAACCCGAGGGAAGAGACCGGAGGATCTGTTTTAATTGAGAGACTGCAGACGAGATTGATGCGGATTTCGCCCGGAGAAGTTCAAGTGCATCGGGATTTTTTTTCTGCGGCATAATACTACTCCCGGAACAGAGTTCCCCGGGAAGGGAAAAGTAACCGAATTCCGGCATGGAAAAAAGAATAAGATCCTGTGCGAGTTTGCTTAACGTAAGAACCGTATGATCTATCCCTGAAAGGATAATCGATTCAATCTTTCCCCTGCTGTTGTTGACATAAAGGACGTTGTTCTGTACTTTTTCAAACCCGAGCAGGTCAGAAACAAGCTCCCTGTTCAGCGGCAGGGGAACACCGTAGCTTGCGGCAGATCCGAGGGGGCACATGTTATTAAGCTGGTATGCGGTGTTGACAAGTTTAAGGTCATCGAGGAGTTCTTCTGCAAATGCCCCTGCCCATAACCCCACGGAAGAAGGCATTGCAATCTGCATATGGGTGCGTCCGGGCATGGGGACGTCTTTATGTTTATCCGCAAATCCGGTAAGGGAACGGATAAGGGAATGACAGGCCTGTTTAAAATGAACAAGCACATCCCGGCTGAAAAGCCTTAATGCTGCAATCACCTGGTCGTTTCTGGACCTGCCTGTATGGATCTTTTTCCCTGCATCCCCGCAGTATTTTGTCAGATAATTCTCAATTGCCGTGTGCCCGTCTTCATCGGATTTCAGGATAGGAAAATCGCCTTTTTCATGAAGCTTCAGTATATTGATAAGGGTTTTCTTAAGGCTGTTCAATTCATCATCTTTCAGTATACCGATAGTGTTAAGCATCATGGCATGAGCCAGGGAAGCAATACAATCCGCCGGAATAAGGGCAAGATCAAGAATATAGTCCTCGCCTACGGTAAAGGTTTCTATGAGTTCATTCAAATCATATGTCTTTTGCCAGAGTTTTGCCATATAACCCCTTTTTAATGAAAGATAATATTTTCCTGTTTTATAACATCTCCGTCTGAAACAATCACTGCCCTCTGAAGAACATTGTTAAACTCACGTACATTCCCGGGCCATGTGTGCATTTTCAGTTTCTCCACTGCTTCCGGGGAAATTTTCTTCTTATTCCCGGAAATGGATTTTATAAAATATGCACTTAAAAGAGGGATATCATCCTCCCTTTCCCTCAAAGGGGGAAGTTTGATTTCAAGGACATTAAGCCGGTAAAAAAGGTCATTCCTGAATGTTTTGTTGTTTACTTCCTCTTTCAGGTTTTTATTTGTTGCAGCAATAATCCTTATATTCAGTTTAATAAATTGAGAGCCCCCGACATGCATTATCTCATTTGTTTCCAGAACCCGGAGCAGCTTGGCCTGGGCAGAAAGGGACATCTCCCCGATCTCATCGAGAAAAAGGGTCCCGTTGTCGGCTTGTTCAAATAAGCCAGGTTTATTCACTGCCCCGGTAAAAGCACCTTTTTCAGATCCGAATAATTCGGATTCGACAATTGTGTCCTGGATTGCAGCACAATTAAGGGGAATAAAGGGTCCCTTATGTCTTAAAGACACCCTGTGGATTGCACGGGCAACAAGTTCCTTGCCTGTCCCACTCTCCCCAAGAATCAGGACAGGAGTATCGTTCACTGCATACTTATGGGTAAGCTTCTTTACCGCTTTCATCACCGGACTTTCACCGACTATCTTATCTATTTCCGGGTGTACTGGAAGGTAGGATTTTCGCAGTTCTGAGTTTTGGGCTGCACGCCAGATTGCCGCTTCCAGATGCGGGAGTTCATATGGTTTTACAATATAATCATATGCCCCGGTTTTAATAGCTTGAACTATTGTCGGGATATCCCCGGACACAGTAAGCATTATCACCGGCGGCGGTGCAGGCAGGGCAACGATCTCTTTTAGTACCGTAAGCCCGTCTTTATCCGGGAGATCAATATCAAGCAGGATAACATCCTGTTCGGTCCTCTGAACGGTTTCTATACCGCTTTGACCGGTATATGCAGAGCTCACAAGGTATTTACCGATAAGAATCATTTTCAGGTTATTCTGGGCCATAGGATCATCATCAATAAATAGTATTCGTATCATAATTGTGGTTATAATTCTACTTTTGAACACCACCTTGTTTAAAACTATAATTGGAGTTCAACTATGTTGAACATCACCTTGTTTAAAACTATAATTGGAGTTCAACTATGTTGAACACTATATCGTGTGAGTCATTTTTTTTCAAGTATAAAATAACGAATTCTTTATGGTGCAGATATGTACCGGGAATATTATCAATAATTCCTCTTCCCGAAATGGTAAAGACCTTCCTTATTCTCCTGATTTATACATAATCTCCATACTTCTCTTTGTCCCTTCCAGCTTGCTGATTACCTGGTGGGCTTCTATAAGGCGTTTGGCCATAACAGTGAGCATCCGTATAGCGAATTTCGGATTTTGCTGTACCTTGTCTTCGAACTCCTTTTTATGAATAACCATAACCTCTGTATCCTCGATTGCTTCAACTGATGCGGTTCTTGGCTGGTGAAGAAGCAGGCAGAGTTCACCAAGGAAATCGTTCCGTTTCAGGGTGGAAAGATATACCTTTTCCGCGTTAATGGTCTTAAAAACCCTTGCTGTTCCGTTAAGGATAACATACATCTCATCTCCCGGGGATCCTTCCACACATATGATTTCACCTTTTTTGAACAAGCTTTTTTTCATAGCAACTCCATAATCATTAATATAGCACAGCACAACAATAAAAAAAGTATATCTTTAGAGAATGACACTTTATATAGCGGTTATGCTTATATAAAAGATTTTAACTCCGGTTCTTGCAATGCATTCTTTAAAGAATACCGGTACCCGCCTATACCGGGTATATCCTTTTTTCAAGAAGTTCCCTGTAGATTGATTCTTTTGTTTTAAGCATATTGTACGGGATCTGGTATGCCTCTTCGAGATTATCCTTTGTAAACAGTTTGCTGGTAGGCCCGAGACGTATCTGACCGTTTTTATAAAAGAGAAGCAAAAACCCGGAAAATTTTACGGTTATATCCAGTTCATGCACAGAGTATAATATGCTGGTACCGGTTTTCTTAGAATAATCAATAAAGAAATTCATGGCCTGTTCTTTTTGATATTGTTCCATGGCAAATACAGGTTCATCCATTATAATGATCTTTGAACCGTACAGGAGGCTGAATACAAGAATTGTCCTCTGGAGCTCTCCTTTGCTTATCTCCTGTGTTTTTTTATTTAATACCGGTTCAAGTTCGAAAACTTTAACAAGATCTATTATAAAGCTGTCTTCCTTCTTTTCATGAAAACCGTTTTCATATACATAATGGAGCAGGGAGTCGATATTCTCTTCTGTTTCGAATTCCATGTTTTGATAAATAAAGGAAACATACTGCTGCCTTTTCTTTTCATCACGCAAGTATTGAGTATCAATGGTTTGAATAAGCACCCGTCCTTCCCGGGGCAGGAGAATACCCCCTGCAAGGAGCAAGAGTGTCGATTTCCCTGTCCCGTTTTGCCCTGCAAAAGAAGTAACGCCCCGGGGAAGTGTAAGGGAAAGATTCTTAAAAACCGGCTGGCTGGTATCCGGATAAGAGAAGGTAATATCATCAATTACTATTTCATCCATGAATCAAGTTCCTTTGCATGAAATCCTGCCAGGATAGAAGTGGAGTATCTTTAATTCCTTGTAAAATAATAAAATAAGAATACTCCAAAGCCAATTGCAAAAAATCTGTAACTATTATTGGATTCTTGCAATTGACTAATGATAATATAATAAATAAAAAAAAACAAGACTATGTTATAGGTATGCTCGAAGGAAGCAATTCCTGCCTGAATTTAAGAGATAATTAAGCGAAAATAGACGATAATCCGTAGGGTTAAGATTCTTCCCTTAGTTCATGGAATAGTCGTTACAGGTAAAATCCATGCCTCCGCTCGAAGAGGTTATTTCAAAACCGAACTGGGCTTTACCCACGGTAACATCACCAAACCATCCTTTGTTCCTTATCCAGTTAAGGAGAGCTTTTACATCCACTGTTCCCGAACTGGTATTGCTTGTCCTGACAAAGGAAATAACAGTAAAACCGATATTTCCTTTATACACATTCCAGGTGTGCCCGCCAACAGATACATTTGTTTCTTCTGCAATGGGATTTCCGTTATCATCCCAGCTTCCTGCAATAGGACCAACGGCACCGGTTTTATTTACCCAGATCATGATTTCATATTGATCATTGTCTGCCCATATGTCGTAGGTAGTTGCATAAGAACCGTTCCCGGGAACAGTCACATTAAAGCTGCTTGATAGACTGCTTATTGAACTTATCGCCCTGTTTATTTCCTTTGATACATTCGGATATGATTTCACTCCACTGGTATCCGGATGATCTGCGGTAACACCCCAGTTACTGTATGATTCTGCCCATATACATTGTGTCCCTGCACCATCGCCCCAGATATTATTGTAGATTATATAGTCCCCGGTTTCCCATTTGTCCCATTCACCACAGGCAACCCACGGACCTTCACCCATTCTGCATTCATCATTACAGGCGCCCTGCAATACCCATGTATCATACTCACTGGCTGAATTTTCTTCGGGATTCTGATTATATGAAAAATAATTATTACGGTATAAATTACAGTTGTATTGAACAAGGGTTCCGCTCTCGCCATACACGACTGCCGAATTCCATACAGGATATCCTGCACAGCTTACGCTTTCCCCGCCAGTCGGGCCCGGGGTTTGATCCGGCGGGGTTGTCGGATCGGGTGTAACAGGAGTGGATGTCGGATCTGGTGTCGGCCCGGGAGTTTCCCCGCAGGGAAAATCTGTTACCAGACCCACATAGTACTGGGCAATTAACAGGGCATCTACAATATCGATCCCGCCATCGCAATTCACATCAGCCTGATTTGCATTAAAAGGATTCGGATTTAAACCAACATAATACTGGGCTGTTAAAAGTGCATCGACGATGTCAATAGTGCTGTCACTATTGACATCGCCCAGCGTTTGTCCGGATACAACCGGGAGAAATACAATAAAAAAAACAAAAACAAAGAAAATAAAATTTTTTTTCATTTTATACTCCTTTTACTTTATGAACACCTTTTTAAGCATATAGATGATTTTATCATATCATGAATTCTCGAGAAACTAAGAGAATTATAGATTAATTCAGGTAGAAATTTTAGAAATAGCAGCAATATTCACAATAATCTTTTAAACTGAATAGCCAGAACGATGAAAAACAGATATAAATGGCATATAATGTTATAGAGAATGAAATAATAATGCAGAAAAGGGGTTAAGTAAAGGAGTTGTACATGAAAAAGGGATTTGTACTAATC
Source organism: Spirochaetales bacterium (assembly GCA_016935735.1). GTDB lineage: Bacteria > Spirochaetota > Spirochaetia > SZUA-6 > JAFGRV01 > JAFGRV01. The sequence goes on from JAFGQK010000355.1 coordinate 12,949, forward strand.
GTGTTATTTATAATTTTTCATATATCTGCCCATGCAGATGAAATAACCTGGTATACAAAAATTTCAAAAGCTCTGGAAGCTTCAAAAGAACAGAAACGGTATATCATGATCGACATATATACAGACTGGTGTAAGTGGTGCAAGGAACTGGATAAAAAAACCTATACCCATCCTTCTGTAATCAAACTTTCAAAAACCCTGGTAAATGTAAAAATAAATCCGGAAACAGATCCGGAAGCGAAAGAGTTTCTTAAATCATACAAGATCGACGGATTTCCCACTATTCTTTTTATTGACTGGGAAAAGAAATTAATCGGAAAAATCGGGGGATTTCTGGAAGGCGAGGCTTTTGCCAGGCAGGCAGATAAAATCCTCTCTTCTTCCCAAACGATTGCAAAACTAAAGGAAGAGCATTCAAAAGGAAAAATCGAAAGCTCGGAAGCCCTTATCTCTCTTTTACTTGAATTGGAATACCAGGATCAGGCCATTGCTGTTATCGAAGAACTCCGTCTGTGGAATAAACTGCCCGGAAAAATTAAGTATTATTATCTTGTTGCTTATACATATCTTTCGATTGAATATTTTCATACAGCCCTCACCCTTTTTGATAATATCCTCACTCAATTCAAACCGGGAGATACGCCCGATGACCAGGATTATTATTACAAATCCACGTATTATAAAGGATTTGCCCTGGCTTCTTTAGGCATGATGGATGAATGCAAAAAGATTGTGGACATATATAAAAATGATACAAATAATCCGTATGCCCGTTATTTTGAAGGATTGCTCAAGAAAGAATAGGAATGTCCCGGTTGTTTACTTTTTAAAGGAATGTGGAGAAGCAGTACCGGGACATTATCCTTTATATTAATGGAAAAAGCGATTTCTTTCCATATCTCTGTATCTGTTTTCGCTTTGTGGAATTGAATGGCAGATATGACAGCAAACACAGATCCGACAGATATGGCAACAAGCCCGGTACAGGCAAGAGTTAATCCTGTCCATTTTAAAACAACATAATCATCATAACTCCCGGAAAGGTCTATTGCCACGGGATCATTGTTGATAATCAATCCCGTAACAAGGAAAAGAACACCTGCTCCGAGAGCCGGGTACCCTATCCATGCATCGATACCACCCCTGACTGCCGGGGAAAATTCATAAACAATATGAATGGCAGCATTCTTATCTTTTTCCAATTCTATCTTCTCGCAATAATCTTTATACTTTTCCGTTTTAATCCGTATTTCATAATTCCCCACACGGGTTTCATAGGTGTTATTCTGTAATTTCTCTGTAATATCGTTATTATTCAACAATACCTTGCTTTCCGGTAAAAGGTTTACAAAGCGGATACCGGATATATAATATTCGGGAGTAAAGTCTATCTTTTTATTTTCTGTAATCTCAAAGGTAAGGGAAGCTTCCTTGAAAATTTTGTTTGTAAAAGTAAAAGTCCAGTTCCCGGCAACAATCCATATCTCATTTTTTACAGAAAATGTATACTCATCTTTTTCATTACTCACTTTGATTTGTGTTTTTTCAGGTAAAGAATCCCGGAATGTAATCTGATATACTTTCACAAGTTCCCCGGCAATACGTATGGTATCTTTCTTTTTTACGACGATCTCTTTCTCATAATCCTGGTATCCGGTTTTTTTAAGTTTTAATGTGTGTTTTTCTGCGGTAATATCGGAAAGGGCAATCGGGGTTTCACCCCTTGTTTTCCCATCTATCAATACTACCGCACCCGCCGGGCTGGATTCGATAAAGAGATTCCCCAGGTACTTTCCCATTTTCGGGCTATAGGTAACAATATCTGTTCTTTCTGCAATTACTTTCAATTGAATTCCATGGTATTCTTCCCCGGATTCAATTCTTAAAAAGCCTTCACCGGGCTCAAGGTCGCTTATAAGAAGCGGGGTGGTTCCTTTGAATAGATCATTTATATACACATTATACGGTTTCTCCAGTTTAATAAAAAGGGATTTCCCTGTCTGGAGTATTTCCCTTTTTTCACCTGTTACAGAGGAGGTACCGGAAGTATATCTGGTAGAAGTATTTTCATTCAATGTTATAAGGTTATTCTGTTTTGTGTCCTTAAGCCATTTGAAAATTCTTTTTGCAGGAATTGCAAAGAAAATGGTACTTTCTACTTTTGCTACATTTACCCCAATAACCTCACCTTCCAGGTTTATAAGAGGCCCCCCGGAATTCCCGAAATTAATAGAAGCAGAATGCTGAATTCCCCATATTTCGTTCCGTATTGCAGAAATATTCCCTGTTGTGAGTGTCGATTTAAGCTCTTTGAATTTCAAAAACAGATCAAATACGGACTGGAGGGGATAACCCAGGGCGATGACGGTTTTACCTACCTTGAGGTTATCGGAATCTCCAAGCGGGATCGCTGTATAGTTTTCATCTGCCGGTATCTTGAGTATAGCGATATCAAGGTTTTTATTCGATTTAACGATCTCGAATGTTTTCTGTATTTCATTCTTTACTGTAAGCCGGAAATGAAACTCCGATTTTTTAAAAAGTACCTTGAAATCACCCATAACCTGTTCAAACTCTTTATCGGACAATAAATTTTCCGGGAGGTCATTTAAGATTGCATTCATCAATCCCCAGAAGATTTTATCCCTGTATTCATCGAGGTCGCTTATATCGATAACATGATGATTGGTAATAATATGTCCTTCACTTGAAATAAAAAAACCCGATCCGCTTGCAATGGTAAAATAGGTATCGAGCATTTTCATCTTATAATGATTTTCAAGCCTTTTAAAAAGCTCTGCATGTTTTACTCTGGAAGATTCAAAGTAAAGAGTCTGTTGAACATATACGATGGAATTTTTGTATGTTTCAAAAATTTCTGTCACTTCTTCCCCGGCACATACAAAAAAAGAAAGAAAAAGTAATGGAATGATACATTTTTGCATCTCGTTACTCCGGTAAGGATATTAATCTCCATTTCATTATCCTGGTAAACAAATGTTTTGTCAACCCACCCGCCATAGGCCGGACTGACACCGGGATTCCTTATTTTTTTATAAAAAAAAATTATTCCTGTGACAATATAACTCCCGCTTTACTTTATTTTTTTAGAATATACGATGGGTTTTCTGATGAACCACTTTAGCAGGAAAGGAGGTGTGAATATAAAATCAATATAATTAAAATAAAATTGTAAGTTTTACAATAAATAATCTATTAATGGAGGAAATTTGATGAAAAAAATTATTTATTTCATTCTCATTACCCAATTTTTATTACTTCAACTGGCATTCAGCCAGAATCAGCTTTATTTTTCAACAGAAGAGGATTTTATGGCAAAAACAGCCGATGGTGCTGTTGTGATGGTATCTGACGGGGATCTGCTTACGTGGAATGGCATTATTTTCATGAGAAATTGCGATTTGTTAATAGCATTTAAAGAACAATTTGACCTTGGCTTGGATGCTGTGGATGTTATTCGAAGTAAAGATAAACTGATTGCCTTTTCAACAGAACTGGATTCAACCAATAATCTTTTTAATGCAGGAGACCTGCTTATTACAAATGGGGCAATTATTCCCAACGAAGCCCTTCTTTTCAACTTCAAGCTTCCCAGGAACCTGAATCTCGGACTGGATGGTGTACAATTTGTCGGGGAATATGAAGGAATTATAGAATTCTGCTATAAGGCAGCCTCACTCCCGGTAGATTATTTCAAGGAAAAGCCCGAAGCATTAGCTGAAATATTGAATCAGTATAACATCGATATTTTATTTTCCACCGAAGGCACCGCTCCTTACCCGGAGAAACCGATGTTTTTAGACGGCGATCTGCTTTCTGCAAAAAATGGTGTTATCGCTGTACCGAACAGCAATCTGTTACCCCTTGCAGTTCCTGCGGGACTGCCTTCCAGGGGAGTGGATTATGGTCTGGACGCTGTTATGTTTCCGCGGGCATCGTATGAAAAGTATCTCTATTTTTCTACGGAAATATTGAATAATCAACCCGCTTTTACCGATGGCGATATACTATTAATGGGCAATGGGGTGATTATACCAAATTCCAATCTTATAAAGAGCTTTAATCCGAGATCGGATTTCCTCGGTCTTGATGCCCTTTCCTATTGGGAACAATAATATCTGTAAACATTATTTACCCGGGCACCAGGTATAATTCTAAAGACAGAAAGGAATATGGTGTCCGGGCAATAATAAAAACAAGTGTTTTATAATAATTATCATTCTATTGAAACAAAAGATCGATCATCCTGTTTACATATTTTAGAAACAATTCCATTTTTTTTTCTTTGGAAATACGGATTTGTTTTACCGCACTTTCTGAAGAAGCCGCTTCAACAACAGGTGCTTCCGTTGTTTCTTCTGCTAAAGGAGTTTCTTCCGCCGTCACACCTTCTGTCTCTAAAGTGAGATCCTGCATAATCTCCTCTAAATCGGCTTCTGTAAGGACATATTCCTGGGGGTAAAGAAATGTCTGAAATACAAGCCGGGAATCGGCGATTTTTGAGAATGGTATTTGCCGGTGCTGATTAATATCTTTTATATTTATATAGCCGGAAAGGGTAATTGATTCTTTCTTGCTGTCTATTGTTATTTCCCGGGAACCTTCAATATACACATTCTCATTATTTTCCAGGGAAGCAATCCTTACCACCATTTCCGATTGTAATGAATATTTTTCATCCCCTTTCAGATTATTATCCACCCCTGTTTTGATATCCGGGAGAAAGGAAAAGAGGTTGCCATATTCTCCACCGGTATATTCAAAAGTAATAGTTTTTGAATCCTTCTGTGTGGAGACATAGGAAAGAGAAAACGATGTATCAATTAATACGATAAGCACATCACCCTGGGCAACTTTTGTTTGCGACGAAATATATCCCTTAAAATCAGGGTTCCACAAACTTTCCCCCGGCACCAAAAAGGGAATGAGAAGGATAAAAACTATAAAGAAAGGAGAACGTTCCATCCCTGCTATTAATATCGTGTATTTTCAAGCATAAACTAAAATTATTTAGCCTGTATTATTTCTTTTTCTTATGCCGGTTTTTTCTTAACTTTTTCTTTCTTTTATGGGTTGCAATTTTATGACGTTTCCGTTTTCGACCACAAGGCACTTAACCAAACTCCTTTCTGCATTATTGAAGAAATATATTTTTATACAACAGTGTATGACTTATGCTTCTGTAGTATTTTATGACCATGCCATAATTTTATATATCCTGTCAAGATATTTCATTAATTCATCTGGTGAAAGTTCAATGATTCACCTTATTTTATCCCTTCTTTCTGAAAAAGATCGGCCGTATATGGAGAATATGGTGAGTATTTCTTTAAAAAATTCTCTATCCCGCTTTGAATCCCTTTCACATCAGCCGGATGAAACCAGGAAACATCCTGAAATGATTTAAAAAAGGTAATCTGTCTTTTGGCAAACCGCCTGGTGTTTTGCTTGATAAGTTCTTTTATGTCAGTAAATAAAAAACACCCGGTCTGCATAAGGAAAAATTCCTGGTACCCGATACCCTGCATTCCCGGGTCTGATGGGGTATACCCTTTGTGAATTAGAAATCGTAATTCATCCACCAATCCCTTTTCAAACATTTCCTCTACCCTGTTATTGATACGATTGTACAGTTCTTCCCTGGGAAGTGACAGGCCAATTTTATACATAATCATATCATCCCTTTCTTTTACCGGGACATTGAACGAGGATAAAGGTTTTCCAGAAATTTCATAGACTTCCAGCGCTCTTATTATCCTTAAGAGGTCATTTTTCTCTATACTGGCAGCATATTCCGGGTCGCAATCCATTAGTTTATTAAAAAGGCAGGCAATTCCCTTTTTTCCCGCCTCCTGCTTAAGCCGTTCTCTTACCGGCAGGCTGGATGGGGGGGCTTCAGGGAGTCCGTAAATAAAATTTTTAAGATAGAATCCCGTCCCTCCTGCCAGAACAGGCAGTTTCCGTTTCTTAAAGATATGAAAAACCAGTTTCTCTGCCTCCCGTACAAATCTGCCTGCATTAAACTGCCTTTTCGGATCTATTATACCCACCAGGTGGTGAGGTATACGGTCAATATCCTCTTTTGCCGGTTTTGCTGTTGCAATATCCAGGAATTTATATACCTGCTGTGAATCTGCATTAATAACCTCACATCCTTTTCCCAATAAATTAACAATGATATGGGATTTCCCGGAAGCTGTCGGGCCGAAAAGAATGATAACGGGGGGTTTTACTTTACTCTTCGAGACGATATTCAACCTTTTTTGTGAGTATTTGTTTTACTGCAAGAGATACGACTCTGCCTTTATTTTCTTCGAGTTCCTCGTCACCTGCAAGATTTATCTGGGCTGCACGCTTAATCGCAGCACAGGTAAGTTCGTACATATTTCCATCATAACTGATAAGTAAATCCAGCGGGAGGACTATATCTGATATTACTGAACTATATCGTTTTGCCATAGACGGATAGTACTAAAATCAATGAATATTGTAAAGACCCGGGAAGGAAAAAGTTATCGTTATTCAACACTATCAACAGGAAAACTCAAGTTCACGCGCGGCTTTAATAATCGACTCGGCAACATAGTGTTGATCTCCTTTTGTTGTGTCCACAATTAAATCGACAAAATTATAGTTATTAATATCAATATTATACAGATGCATATACCGGGAGTGGTCTCTTTTATCCCTGAGTTGTGTTTCTTTATATGCCTGGTCATAGGGAATCTTCTCTCTCTTTGCAATACGCATGGAACGGACCTCTATCGAAGCATCCAGGTAGACTTTCAGGTTTGCATCTTTTAAATGCCATATTGCCAGGCGTGAGCCAAGAACACAATTCCCCTTTGAGGACAATATGATAAGCATGCTGTCCAGGAATTTATCATGTTCCGGATTCTTCTCTGCAAGGGCACACATTTGTTCGAAGGTGATTCTCTTTTCACGGGCCATGTCCCGGAAAGTAAAGTTAATATGCCGCAGCCCGAGAGTTTTTGCAACAAATTTGGATACTGTTGTATTACCGCATCCGCTTTTACCGGAAATTGCGATTTTCAAGTTACTCGACATTTCGAAGCTGCTCCCTGACCGTTTCAACTGCATCTTTTATTGAGATAACAGCATTACTTACCTCGAGGAAAATACTTTTAGAGCCAATGGTATTAATTTCCCTGTTTATTTCCTGGCAGATAAAATCCAATTTTTTCCCCACAGGACTCCCATCCTTAAGTGTATGAGAAAATGTCTTTAAATGAGATGACATCCGCGCAATCTCTTCTTTAATATCAAATTTAATAAGCATAAGCGCAGTTTCCGACATCACCTTCCCCTCGTCGATTTCATCACCAAGTAATTCATAAAACTTCTTTTTTAAAACTTCTCTTACTTTCGTTTCAATATCCGGGACTTTATTTTCAATTATAGTGAGATTTGTCTTTATCTTTTTAATAAGATCTTTAATATAATCCTCTGTCCGCTTCCCTTCTATACACCGCGACTCTTCAAACTGTTTATAAATATTGTCCAGAAGGGGAAGAATTTTTTCCCAGTAAATATCGATATCATAATTTTTTATTGGTTTTAATATTCCTTCGATCCGTAATAAATGTGAAAGATTGATTCTTTCCACAATTCCCGCTTCTGTAATAAGCCTTTTAAGGGCATCCATATAGGTATGGATAACGCTGTTATCCAGGTGTACTTCCACCTGTTCTTCCATTTCCCTTATTTTCAAGATAAATTCGATCCGCCCGCGTTTAACCTGTGAAGTAAGATAGCTTCTTATTCTTTGCTCAAGCTGGCTTATATAGGAGGGAATATACACAATAATATCCAGGAAACGGTTATTATATGATTTAAGATTTATCGTTATATGATTTTTATCATCCTGGTACTCATTATATCCAAAACCTGTCATACTTTTCATGAACTTACACCTCGCAGCATATTATATACATACCGGCCTAATTTCCAGTTATCACCAGCGCCCATGGTAACAAATAAGATGCCGGGACGCAATACTCCTTTTAGGTAGGGGACAGCTTCCATGACATCATGAAAATAGAGAACATTTCCATGATTTTTCTTCACTTCTTCATAAAGATCCTTATCACGGATAGACTGATTTTCCTTTTCCCTGGCAGATGCATAAATCGCATGAAGAATCACCTCATCTGCATGCGAAAAACAGGAGCCGAATTCATGAAGAAGCGCCTTTGTCCGGGAATATGTATGAGACATGAAGTCAACAATAATCATTCTATCCGGGAAGAATTCCCTGTATCCTTTTAATGTTTCAGCTATTGCCGTTGGATGATGTGCATAATCATCGACAAAGAGAATACCCCCTGTTTCCCCGATTATCTCACTTCGCCGTCTGCTTCCCCGGAAATTTTCAAGACCCTTTTTTATGGCAAGGATATGGTCCTTTTTTATTTCCCCTTTTTCTTTTTTTAAAAGCACCATAGAAAGGGCAATGGCAGCCGAGGCATTCAAGACATTGTGTTCCCCCGGAATATGGAGAATAAACTCCTCATCAAACTCTTTTAAGCAAAACCGGATCTCCCCGGCAGATGAATGAATAGCAGTGATTTGAAAAGGTCCCTGCCCATGTTTCCCGTACGGAATGAATTGGATATCCTCCCGGGTTTTTTTTACTTTTTCTATAACCTGTATTGTTCCATCATTATCTGCATTATAGATAAGGGTTCCTTTTTCAGGCAGGGAGAGTGCATATTCTATAAAAGCAGTATGTATTTCCTCAAGACTGTGAAAATAATCCGGATGATCCAGCTCCACTGTTGTGATGATCACCTGGTCCGGCTTAAAGTTCAGAAAGTGTTTTTGATACTCACAGGTCTCTGCAATAAAATACTTGTCTCCCAGGTTCAGGGTAGATGAGTTTTCAAATGAGGGTACTTGTGAACCTGCCAGTACCGTAACAGGCAGGTGTAATTCCTTTGTTATGGTCCCGGCGATAGCGGTTGTTGTTGTTTTTCCATGTACCCCGGAGATACCGCTCGAGTTTTGCTGCCGGGAAAGAATTCCCAGGGCTTCCGGATATGTCATGCATGGAAGAGTACGCTTTATGGCTTCTATAAGCTCCGGATTACTTTCTTTTGAATATGCAGAGGAATATACAACCAGGTTTACCTTCCCGGTAATATTCCCTGAAGAAAAATACTCTTTAACGGGAATCCCCAATTCTGCAAGGATGTTGTCCGTATAAAATTTTTCATCGGAATCGGATCCGGTAATAACCGCACCCCTTGCCTTGAGAATTTCAGCCAGTGCAGTCATACCGGTGCCCTTAATGCCGACCATATGAACATGCTTGTTTTTCAGATTATGGAATACATCATCATTCACTTATTATATCATATATAAAGATACTGTTTCGTGCAACCCTGATAATGCATGGTAATTTTCACTATAAGGAGCGATGAAGCGAATTCCTCCTGTCTGACAACAGACAGGAGGAATTCGTTATCCTGGTATGAGGAGTGTTTTATCCGGCCTGGTCATGAAAAATCAGAATAAGAGATTTCTGTTCTACTGTTCCCCGTTCCTTATCCTGGAATTCCATACAGAATATCAATTCGACTGCCACATAAAAATACCCGAACCGGGGTATTTTTGAACGGTCGATTGTTGCCTGGACCTTATATCCTGTTTGCATTTCCTCCATTCCTTTTTTGTTTCCCTTTTTCTCCCCTTTGTCAATTGTCTTTTCTTTAATCACTCTGCCACTCAAAAAATCTACTTTACTCGTGATCTCTTTAATAATAAAGGGTTTTCCCTCTATACTCCGGACTGTTATTTCTTTTGTTACTATATCCGGCTGGCCGGCAATTGCAGGGAGTACCATTGTATTCTGGGGTTCAATAGCAAATACTTCTGTAATGTCGGCTTTGATAGTAAGATAGTGTTTTGCATTTTCCCCTTCATTTGTCGTGATTTCAATTGACCGTTCAACCTCACCTTTTGCATTTTCCGTAGTAAAGACACCTTTTATATATCCCTTTTCTCCCGGTTTGATTTCATCCGAAAGAGGATCTTCCAAAATAGTACAATGGCAGAAGGTCTGATACTGAATGACTTTCAGGACACTGTCTCCCTTATTCCGGAAGGCAAAGCAGAATTCCATCTGTGTATTCTGCATCATGGTCCCACAATGATGTTCGGTTTTTTCAAAAACCATAACCGGGTTTGCCGGGACGATCGAACAAAGGTATAATAATATAAAAATAAACAGTATAACTTTTTTCATATTCATTCTCCTTCCTGGTGACACAGGATAAATATTTATTTCAGAAAGCCGGGAATGAATATGACCCGGCTTTCCATGTAATTCTTTTAAAGTAAATCGATCTCGAATTTTATATTTTCGCATATTTTCACATCTTTTATAACAGGGACACATACATTCACACACACTTTCGTGCATTTGTCACGGCACTTGAGTACCGGGGTACAGACCTTATGACACCCGATTATGGGTGCACATACTTTGGTGCAACTCTCACCCCAGGAACATTCCGGAATACAGATGGTCGTACATTGCGTTGAACATGATTCACCAAGCACAGGGATGACAACACACACACGTTTGGTAAACGTAATCACCCCGGATGTACTCACCGATCCACTCATACTGTCACAGGCTCCCAGAATACAGACAGACCCGGAAAAAGAAACACTTACTTCACTGTTTGAAACATTTACTTCACTGTTTGAAACAGAGAGAGTTACCTTACCGGAGAGCTTTCCCACTTCCTGGTCAAAAGCCCTTAAAGAGAATGGCCCTACATTCACCGATCCCTTCCCGTTTATCCCGCCGTTTGTCTGAACGGAAAAGCTTACACCAAAGGTAATCCCTGCAAAACTGATATTTCCTGAACCGGAAATTCCCTTTTGTGAAAATGTTATGTTACAGCTTGTAATGGTGTATCCCGCAATACTCACCTTTCCTGAACCTGTCAAGGTAAAGTTCGAAGGGCTTGTATAGCTTCCATTCACCTCGATTGCGTTGTTCCCGACAGTAACCTTCCCTTTAACGGAAATGCCGGCATTACTGAATGTCGCAGAACCGCCTGCAAGGGTAAAGCCATTGATGGTGATATTTCCCTTCCCGCTCAAGGAAAAGTTCGATGAACTTGTATAGCTTCCATTCACCTCGATGGTGCTGCTCCCGACAGTAACCTTCCCCTTCACGGAAATACCGGCATTGCTGAATGTTGCAGAACCGCTTGCAAGGGTGATGCCATTGATGGTGATGTTTCCCTTCCCGCTTAAAGAAAAATTCGATGGACTTGTGTAGTTTCCACTTACCTCGACAGTGCTGCTCCCGACTGTCAAATTCCCTTTTAGTGAGAGTTCGGAATTTGAAAGCTCCATATGTGCACTCCCCAGGGTAATACCGGAAATAGTGACATCTCCATCACCCTTTAAAAGGAATGAACCATCTGCAAGAAGATATCCTGTAACATCAATGGTACTCTCCCCTGCCTGGATCTGACCATGAATCTGGATTCCTTCATCCGTTACATGGATATAACTATCACCACCCAGGGGAAAACCGCAAAGATTCAAATCTGCCAGCAACTCAATCATTATCCCGCTTGCAGATATATCGACAAACGCTTCGATCGAGGAACCGAGGAGTTCCACCGCTCCATCAAAATAGATCGATTGTTTTGCAGTCGTTAACTCGATATCCAGTTCCGCATTTTTGCCATTCTTTCCCCTTATCGTGAGTGGGCCGATCTCGATCTTGTCAATATGCCCTTTTGCAACAAATCCATTATCATTCAACCGGGCGTTTATCTGTGCACTTTTCCCGAAGAGTGTCATCCGGCCGGCAAAACTGATTCCCGGTTCGAAAGTGATCGTCCCGATCGATCCTCCCAGGGGTGCAATATAGATATCGATATCCCGGAAATCAATGCAATCCGGTATCTGGTCCATAGTAAGCCGGGTATTGGTGACCGCGTTCACAAATTTAATCAGATCCCCCGGCGTGAGTTGAGAGAGGTGCCCTGCAAGAATCTGCTGTGCAGATGTCGAAGAAATCCTGAATGCCATTTGCGCCTCCACATCCCCGACTGCCAGACCGCCGGCAATCCCGAATGTGGATGGCGTCAGCGTTGTTGCAAACTGGGCATAGTTTATCCCTATTTCCAGTGCACATTCGGGGCCGATTCTTAAACCCTGTATACCAAAAGGGTTCTCCCAGTACCCTTTCATTGTTGCAGATCCGTTTGCCTCCAGCGGTCCAAGGTCAAGGACCATATCAAAATGAAGCGGGTCCGGTTGATTGATAATTACCACATCCATGCCGAAAACAAGACTGAATGCAGGTTCCGGGGCCAGGGCTACCCTGATTTTAAAGGGATCGGTCCGGATGAAATCCCCCAATTGCAGCCGCGTATCCGGTACGGCAATCGTGATATCCACCCCTGTTCCGAAATAAGCACATAATTCAAGGCCGGTCTGCATACTCCCGGTTAACTGTGACAACACGGGAATCTCTTCAAGAACGGCCATGAGTTGCAGTCCTTTTCGTACGGTAAATGAATAGTTTTCATCCTGGGTTTTGCAATCCTTTGTTGCGATCACAAAAGCTGCCCTGGAAAAGGAAAGGCAGTCCAGGAATGACTCTTTCTCCCCGGGAAAGACCCTGGAAAAGGATAAATCATCCCCTTCAAGAGCACCGTACAGAACACAATTCCATTCATCCATGTATTTTTCAAAGCTTACTTTGCATGCAAGATCGATACCCTGGATAGTTGCCGATCCGCCTATCGTGAACTCCACTCCTTTTCCGGCATAAAGCCGCATATCGACATATGCTTCTTTAAGCCGGACAATATCAAAATCATATGTCCCGATGTTCCCGGTAAAGGAAATCATATTGCCGGAAAAATACGCCTTGCCCTTACAGGTGAGTCCATGGACAGTGATCGTACCCTGTAAGGTAACGCCTTTATCCAGGAAGATTTCACCAATGGAACATGAATCCGATGCAATACCGATAAGGACATCATTAAACTGAACTTCAAAACCGGGAAGGGAGAGGGTTTGCGCTGTTACGGAAGTGAATAATTCAGCCAGGTCGTTTACTGTGAACCGGTCGACCGAGACATAGAGCCCGGATCCATTTGAAGATATTTTCCCTCCCATGCCATATGTCCTGGATTCCGTTAATAAATAACCGGATATATCAATGTTATTTTCATCACCTATATCAAAGTTCGCCTGAAAATTCTCCAGGGTGAGATTATCCATACCGAATAACCCTTTTGCCTTATCACAGAAAGCACTTGCATGAAGTGTCCCCTGGCTGTATGAGAGTAAAAAGTCCATATCTACGGGCCGGGCTGTTTGCAGGTTGCTGAACAGTACACTCCCGGATATATACGGGACAATACTCCATTTTCTTTCTCTTGCCGTATAGTCGATATTTTTTAAGATACTCACCTGGAGTGCCCCCCGGGTAAGGGTAATACCAGGGGTAAGTTCAAAATGAAAGCCGGCCTCGCTCCGGAGCGTAATACTCTTCGGTTCTATTTTCCCGGAAAAGACCTGGTTCCCGATATTGATCCGGGCACTCATCCGGATACCGGAAGTCATGTGTAAAAAGGTACCGATTGCAGCAAGAGTTCCGGCATCCATTCTCAAGGTGCCTTCAAATACAATAATATTGTCCGTACCGGATTCTCCCTGTTCCTCTTCGATCCGGATCGATACATCATCAAAGATAAATTGATCGGCAACCTCGCATTCAAAGTTTTCAAACAGTTCGCTGAACACAAACCCGTCTGACGGGTATTCGAACAATAGATTTGTTCCGGCCGTACCGGCCAGGATGTTTTTATACGGGTTGGTTAGTATATCCCGGATACCGGGTGTGAAACAGTACACGGCATTATGCATATAAGGGCCGGATGGCCGGATACCCGTTAAGCCGGGGTTAAAGGACTGCTTGAAAGAAACGGCATATTGTTCAAATCCCCTCTGGTATGGTTCCAATACACTTCCAATGGTTTTAGCAGGCTGTATCCCTTTTGCTTTGTAATAATTGATATTCAAATCGTATTCTGCAACAGATGGGGTAAATGTTTCAAACGGGTCGATCGCTGTCCTGTAAATTAATACCGGTGTAAATGTATCATCTTTCTTTTTACCCAGGTAACATTCATAATTGATTCTGGCAGCAAACCATGATGTAAAGTCATTATTTTCAAGTTTTGCACAATCAACAGTCACATTCAATATAATCTTTTCTTCCGGCGTTAACTGCTTTTTTAATACATCTGCTATAATATCTTCATGAATAATCATCTGGGTATTTGCTGCCTTTGTTCCAAGTACCAGGTTTCTTGCCTGCTGTACCCTGTTATTTCCGGCGCCGGATACACCGGAAGAATCTTCCGGGATTTCTTTATCAATACCCCCGAATTGAACGGCAGAAAGATGAAGCCAGTCATATCCCCAGTTAACACAAAGACTGCTTATATCCTGGTCATCGGTAATACCAGGATCGGGAGTTGCATATGGTGAAACGGATTGAGGTAACCCGAGACGGTATGCGACCTCATTTGCGGATTTTTTATTCATCACCGTATCCTGTCCGCCTTTACCGCGTGAACCTTTTTTTGTGTATCTGTTGATACTGTTCGAGACCCTGCGTGTTTTTTTCTTCTGGATAAACTTATCTGGATTATCTTCGGGACTAAAACATATGCTATGAATCTTGCTGATTTTACCGGAATCCAGCGGGATGCTTTTAAAAGTATTATCCCCGTTGTAAATATTTATTGTTATGGTATCTCCATCGACAACAGTGCCTCTTAACGATGTAATGCCGGGATAATAGACATCAAAAAAACAGTAAGGGGTCCTGTAATTCATTACCTGTGGTTCAACAATATTGGCATCATTTATACCGCTTGTCTGGAAAATATCCCGTACCGTATCATAGTCTGGTACATAAAAAACACGTTTGGGAGGATTCCCGGAAAAATCATATTCTTCAAACCTGCCCAGGGGACCAGCCTGTCCCCATACCGGTCCTGTATACATAAAACCTGTCATAATTAATATACAGACCAGGAATACTTGTAATAATTTTCTCTTCATTACTTTTCCTTTCTTACATAATTTTTCTGTTTTAAAATAAATTCTTTTGATGAAACAAATTTTATTTCTGCATACTTTACCCTCCTTTCTTTTTTTAGCGGTCGGGTATTCTATGCAAAGGAATAAAGAAATATGTATGCATCTTGATTTATGCATAGCATATACTTATTCCCTTGTTACAGGGTGAATTGTATTGTTCATCTATTAATCGCACGGGAAAGGAAAATGATTCAAAAAAAATATTTTTTTTCTATTAAATGGATACAGTGAGTAGTATATACATCAATTGTTTTGTTCTGATTTTATAAAAGCCGGTCAATTGTGAGAACAGGAATAATGGAATAACAGAAAAAAAGTATGGTTTACACCCGGCATTTATATACCAGGTGTAAACCTTTTTCATACATGAATATCCCGTATTTCAAGTCGATACAGCATTAGTTACACCGCTGTATTACTCCAGAATAAGACCATACTCCGGATCGAGTAAGAGCTTCCATCCCCATTCCACAGGAGCAGGATCATTCTGCTCGATTCGGAGCATAAACTTATGGGTCTCCATTACCGGATATGCACCTGCTTCAAATATTTTTTCCGAAGACCAGGGGAGACCGGTTCCCGGTATGACTTCCGTATCATCCACCCGGCAACTGAAAAGCCGTGAATTCGTATCATCCCCCTGCTCAATAGCTATTTTTACCGATGCGGTACCTCCCATATCCGCATCAAAGATAAGCCGGCCGGTCTCTGCCCTGGGAAACCAGAGGGCATTCAGGCTTCCGTATGCCAATGCGAATTCGTTGAGTCGCCAGCCGTACTTCCTGTATGAGCCACTTGCAATCTGTATGACCAGGTTATGTATTCCTCTGGAGGTTTTAAACGTTAAATATCCGCGAATTGCTGAAGATATAATACCAGAATGAAGAATATTTCCATCAAGGGAAATAGTAAGGTCCCTTGCATATTCTTCTTCAACCGGTTCAATATACAGGTGAAGCAGGTTATCGCCGTCAGGTGTTTCAATTTCAAACCGTATTTGAGAAAATGAAAGCTGCGGAAAATAAAGCCCTTTATGGAGTGTTTTCCATGATGCGATATCAGGAACATCATTTCTCACAGTAATTTTTGCATGGGCTGGGATCTTTAAAGGATTTACATATCGCTGTACTGCATCCGTTATATTGCCTGAAACCCCGCCACACCAGTACAGGTAATACTCCCCGGGAATCAAAGGAGCTTTTACCTTGAAACATGTAATAATATTATCCGGTCCCGGGAAATTCCCTGGTATATTATTATACAGGGGGATAACATATTCCGATGGGTAGGCCGGCGGCCATGAAGGCGTCCAGGATGCGATAAAAAACCCCTGCAGGATATTATACGGGCTTCCATCGGAAAAAATATTAAACGTACATGCACCTTTAATTTCTTTTCCCGGTGGTACGGTAATTTCCCGGGGAAATCCGCCAAGGTCAATCGAGGAAATTTCATAACTATACGGCGGATACTTATCATCAGGTGCTCTGTTTTTTGCCCATGCCGGTAAGTCAAATAATTCCGGTACATTTGGGGCTACATTCCTGACAATAATTTTTGCATGGGCCGGTGTCTTTAACCGGTTACTGTATGACTTGACAGCCTCTGGCATAAAATAATCGGGTACACCGGTTGCACTGCAAAAGTAAAGGTAATAAATTCCCGGTTCAGAGGGGGCTTTAAAACAGATACTTCGCTGCCTGATGCCTATTCCCGGGGATGTTCCGGGAATACCTGAATACACCGGGATTGTATACCTTATAATATCGGTCTCTTCAGCAGGAATCCATGACAAAAGGAAAAAACCATTTACCCTGTTTGCCAGGTCACCGGGTGAATAAACCTGGTAAGTACATTCCCCGGTTACCTGTTCTTCTGGATCCACTGTTATGACCTGTCCATTATTTTCAAGGGAAAGGGAGTGGAGGGTACACCAATCGAGTAATTCATATTCATCAGGATCAGATGATTTTGCACCGGCAGGGAGATCATAATAATCCCTGACTATAAACCGGCAGATAGCGGCTCCTATTTTCCCTTCTTTTTTAGCTAAAACAATAACACTCAAAAAATTGTACCCGGTTCTGCAAAGGGGAGGTGATAGATGTATACCGGCTTTTGTTTGTCCGGGCAATGCGATGCCATTGATATACCATTGATAAGATAAATCCTGAATTTGTCCTTTTACCTCTGCATCGGCATTTATTAAATCAGGATTGCATATAACATGCCTTACACCGGTTATTTCCACCTGGATAGAATCGGGGGAATCTTTATCGTTATCCTTATCTTCGTCTTCAGGTGATTCTGAAAGATCCAGAAAATCAATTCTCAGGGATGTTTCCTGATCTTTAATAATTCTTACTACATCTGTCTTTCCGATTATATGGTTTTCACCAGAACTAAGTGTGACCGTAAGCGTATAAAATCCTGTTGCGATATCTTCTTTCCTGTAATATACGCTGTTTCCCGGTCCTGCTTCAAGTTCCAGCAGAAAAGGGCCGCCTTGCATCGAGGTGATGACCCCTTTTGCCGTGAGGGGTGAAATTTCTCCTGGTTTCCATGTAACGTTTAAATCCAGGATTCCTTCCCCATCCAGGGGAAAAACATCACAGGTTTTTTTAACTGTTTCATTTCTTTTTACCGTTACTTTTGTTTTTCCCATGTAGATAATAGTGTTATCTTTATTTTTCACTTCAACAACAATATTCCAATCCCCTGCTTTTATTTCAGGTATTTCCACTTGATTTGTTTCTGTTTCCACTGAAAAAGAAGAATTTTCAGGTCCCTTCCCGATTATTCTGGAAAGATCCTGTTTCATATCAATTCCAGGCTGAACTGCTTTATATTCTTTAATTACAATAGTAAATTCTAAATTCCCGTTTGGATTTATTCCAGGATCTTTAAATATATCACAGGAAAAACAGAGAAAAATAACAAGCAACAAGAAGCCTGTTTGAGTTAATGCAAATACTTTCATAATGGCCACCTCTTGATATAAAATCTTATTTTTTAATATTACATAATCTTTTATGTAATAGTTAAAGACCGGCTTTTCTTTTTCATCATAATGGCTGAACAGTTTATAGGTAATTATTCAGATAAAAGGCTCCTTATCCTGTTCATGGTAATCCCTCCATCGATAGCAGAACAAATTCCTATTAAAGCAGTAAGAGCAATTCCCCGGTAAAAGAATTTTTCAGTCATTATGGCATTATCCCTTGCTCGTATAGCTTCCTCATATGGAGCATTTTTGTTTTCAACTATTGGCTTAAATACAAATTCAACAAGTGCATAACAGGTGACAGTACCGAGAAGGGAGGCAAGAAAAGAAGAGAGAAGAATAGTTCCTTTCAAGGGTTCCCGGTTGTAATATTGGGAAGCAGAGGGGATGAACAAAAGCCCCCAGGCATTTTGGAATTCAATCATTCCAGCATCGATTTTTACTGTATCCTGGGGTTTTATTTTTATAAGTTCTTTTTTCAAAATAAATTTTTTGTTATACAGATTATCAAATAGAATAAACGAAAGTTTATACTGTCCCGGGATGAGGTCTTCGAATGAACAGGGAATTTCCTGTAACTGGCCTTTGTTTAGAGAAGCTTTCAGATTTTTCTTTTGATTTACAACATTAATTTTCCCTTTCACGGGTACATAGAGAGTAATGTCCCGTTCACTTATCGTTGATATTTTTTCTTCCTGTACATAATATTCTTTCTTACTGGCATCCGTATATATTGCTTTTACCTTATATTCCCTCCCGGAAAAAAGCAGCCCTTTATAGGGGGTAACTCCTGCATATTCGTTATTTATGAAAAGTAAGCATTCGAGTTCAGCATCCACAACCACAGGTATGAATACCCTGGAAGAAACAGGTGTTTCTTTTTCATTTTGGATATCCACCACCGTGTTATGAACAGTATTAATTTCATTTCCCTCCTTATAATCGAGTCTTAATGTATGCTTGCCCGCAAGAAGCTGTACCCTTCCCGGGGTTTCACCCAGGTTTTCATTGTCCACGTAGAGGATACAGGGATAATGTGCAGTTACTTTTAATACACCATACTCAAGTTTTATGCCGGTAAACATACAGATAAATTCAAAAATACATTTCTCCAGTCTTTTTATGATTTCCATATCCTTTTTAAAATGGAATTCCCTGGAAAAGAACTTTTCTGTATCGTTGACATGTATTGCTTCAAAGCAAACATACATATCCCCATCTTCCTCATAGTATTCTCCCCGTATCACGATTTTACTTTTAAAGTATTTTGCAGCATTAAAATAAATATTTGGATCATCCAGGTCAGGACTGTTATAGTCCCTTTCCTTCATAAACTCATACAGTTTAATGGGAGAGATGCAGGTGTATTCAGGAACATCTTTCAGCAGGGTAAAGATGGCATGTGAGATGAATTCGCTTAAATAGTCGTATTCATAGCCGCACTTATTGGTAAAAGGAATAATGAGAATATCCTTTTTCACTGTTGCTTCCCAGGAAGAACTATTCCAGGGATATACCGTTATAAGTACGAAACAGAGTATCAATCCTTTTAAACATGTTCTTTTTTTCAATGATTATTTTTCCTCCTTATACGCAAGCAGTATAACTTCCCCTGCCATACTCCCTGTGATAAATCCGTCCATATAAGGAAAAACAGAAGAGCATATACCGGATTGTGAGAGAGGTATTTTTTGCCGGGTATTATGAACTATGTCTATCAACAATAGATTCCCTGAATTCGTACCCATATAAATTTTTGTATTGCTTGCCAATGGTAGTTTAATACGCGGATATGAGGATGAGCCGGTATCTGCCTGTGCATCGGCTATGATACTTTTCTTTTCGTTAAAATTAACTATATCCAGAAAATGCAGGATACTGTCATGAGAAAAAACGCATACCATACCATTTCCGCAATCTGCAAGGGAAATAACACCGGCTTCAGAGATTTTTCTTGTCAATTCCTTTTTCCCGGTTTCTAAAGAGATTTTCAACAGGTTCCCGGACATATCCCCGGTTACAATACTTTCTTTCATAACAACAGGAATACAAAAACTCTGATTTTCTGTCTTACAGAGCCAGGTCCGTTTCCCGTCAAGAGTATGGCAGGCAATATCACCGGATAAATAGGAAGAAAGGTAACCATTGTCCCGGTAAAAAACAGGTTCCCTGGGTCCGATAAAAGACGAAAATACCCTGTCGTTCAGGGTATCGGTAACAGGATCGAGAATATAAATCCCCTGTGAACATGGTATATACAGCTTGTCTTTATAAAGGACAGCTTTATAAATATAGCCGGTTCCCGGCAGATCCATTCTTTTTATTTCAGTTCCGGTGAAAAGATCAATAATGAGTAAATTATGTGAATACGTAATATATACCTTATCCCTGGTAATGACCGGGAGGGACATAAAGAGTACGTTCTCTTTATTGTACACCAGGTTCCAGGTCTGCTTTCCATTTTGAAAGCCGGTAAGTGAAGACCGGAAGACTGCGACGGCATATGCCCCCGACACACCAAAACCGAGTACCTCACTGTCTTTATTATGGTAAATTATTGACGGGGAGAGAGATTTTCTCACCGGTTCAAGTATGATATCCCTGCCGAGGGTAAGAATCATACTTTCGCCCTGTTTTATGTCAATTGTTTTTTCCCAGGGCTTATATCCGGCCTTTTCCAATCGTATCGTGTGTTCCCCCGGGGTGAGTGCTGCGGAAATTTTGTGCGTAAAGGAGTAATTCTCTTTATTGTCAATAATAAGGGTTTGCGATGTTCCATCACCACCGGTAATCGTAAGGGAAGATGGATTTTTCAGCCTCTGAGGCCGCATACTTTCCTGCACGTCTTTATCAGTATCCGGGGGTAATGGTTCTATCCTGTGTTGGGTATCCTTTGTAATGGTAAATGTATTGCCTGCTTTAACAAGAATTTCCTTCCCCGCTATATCCTTATGGGCAGGTGTTATTCTCACTTTCCCTTCAAATACGGAAAGAACCGTTCCTGAACCTTCAGAATATTCAAGGGATATACTCGTGCCGACAAGGGATGCGGTAAGATCAGGCGTAATCACTTGAAAAGCAGTTTTTTCCTTATTAATAAATAGTTTTCCGCTTTTAAGCTCGATAACGGTTTTTAATTTATTCAATACCTTGAACTCAACGGTACTCTCTTCCCTTATTTCCAGCAGGGAAGTGTCTGCAATCTTCAGTCTACAGACAGAACCGGGACCGGTGGCTACTGTCTGGCCCGGTGTAATCACATTATTTACCGACAGTTCATCCAATTCACCAGTATCTTTCATGGAAACCTGGTTTATAATGAAATAAGGGACGGCTGAAACAGTCCGGCCGGAAAGATGCCGGTTATATAAAAAATAAATCAAGGCAAAGGATGGAATGAGAATGAGGAGACAGAACAGCGCGGCCAGGGTAAAACGAAAAGAACGTGAATGGAAAAATCTGTTCGAAAAAAAATGTCCCTTTTTTATTTTTTTTTGTCTGCGTATCCATCCGAGTGTCGAATTATCCAGATCGGGAGGCACATCTTCCATTGTTCCGGTATCATGGAGTAATTTCTCAAAATCTTCATCATTCAGGTTCTTTATCCATTCTTTCATTATCAAAAGGAAACCACCTCATTTTGAGGGGGTTTGTTTCCTCCTTGTTATATTGATAATAAAGGCTATGCCTTCCAGA
>JAFGQK010000356.1 GCA_016935735.1 Spirochaetales bacterium
AAATAAGCCGCGGCTTCCGCGCCACCGCGGACATATCCCGGATTAACTCCGATAATGGGCCTGAGTATCCCGCCGGTTACATTATGATAAAGAAAAGTAAAGAAAAGGGGTCAAATCTCCTATTAGCTCATGATAATGTTTTGCTCAATTTTACTGATTTTCATTTTTAATTTCTTGTCTGTTTTCACTTGCTTTTTGACCCTGTCGACTATACTCCCTGCTGAACTATCCTTTTTAAGACCAAAAAAATTGCATATATCCATTAAAGTATCGCCTCTTAGCTTCCGCATCAAATATATAGCAATATTTCTTGGCTCGTTATTTTGACCTCGCCGCGATATTTCAAGATCAGATGTTGATACTTTATACTCACTGCATATTTCATTAAGTATCCTGCTTTTTTCAGGTATTAATATTTGTGATTCGGGAATTTCAATATGTTTTTTCTTAGTGAAGAACTGTTCCTTAATATACTCTAAAAACTTTTTACTTCCAAGTATCGATGGAAGTTTTCTTTTTTTATATATTGATGAAAAATCGTTTTCATCCGGTGTATTGACAAAATCTTTATATACTGCCTTTTGCAAAGATTTGTTCCTGCTTAACATGTTTAATATTGTTTCATTACTTATCCATTCCCATTTTTTTGCAGTTGAAAGATATGCTTTATGACTGCTCCATGGATAATTCAGGTTTTTAGTCAATCCGGCAGTAAACGGATTTCTGTGAATATATCTCATCACCTGTAAAAGATAACTGTCCGCATCAATCAGTATTGATTTATATCTCCCCTTTACTCTTTACATTCTCATCCCGATTTCAATCCCCCCTTATCCTTTGCCTTTCCTATTAATAGAGGGCTATAAAAAAGGGTTAAATTTGACCACTTGGGCAAATATAACCTTTTTCACAGGGGTGTTAAAAAAGGTCCCGGACATCCTGTTTACCCTGATTACCATGCTAAATCTGAATGATGGGATAGCTGTTCAACATGTTAGAACCCTGGCACAAAAATTGGATTATTAAATCCACAGGAATGAGCATCCCGGGCGCACAACCATTGGTGGGATATTTACCCAGCGGCGGGGTTGGTTTTGATTGTGAAATTGGCGGTTGTTATCATTTGAAACGAAACAACCCGGTAGCAAAAACATATTTCAACAGGAGGAATACCATGAAATCCAGCACAAAGGACCAGGCGGAAGGCAGCTTCCACAAAGTAAAGGGCAAAATCAAAGAGACTGTCGGGAAAGCAGTCGGGAATCGCGACCTGGAAGCCGAAGGCAAAGACGAAAATTTAGACGGGAAAATTGAAAAAAAAATCGGTAAGGTCAAGAAAGTTTTGGGTAAGTAGCCGGATTTTCTATGAACCTAAAAGCTCCGACAACAATTTATTTCGTCAAGGCGGAAGCGAAAATATTCAAAATCTTATAACCCAAAGGAGATTTTATGACTGAAAACTGCAAGTTTATAAATGTGAAGTCTGCGGCAATATCGTTGAAGTACTGCATGGCTGCAACAGTCACAGCAAGAGAGTATTGTAACCTTCACGGCCTCTGGAAGGCGTAACCCCCAGGTTTAAGCAGAAAGGCTTGAGGCAAATAGACGGCGGCCGACAAATAAAGCCATGTACGCCCTTTTTGCCTTGGACTTACCCGGAATAGCGTTCATCATCCAGGAACAGAGGAATTACAAGCATGTGACTAAATAAATCTTATAGAACGAAAGGACTACTACTATGCTACACAATGCAAAAACACTAAAGGGTTACAAATTGAACGGCATTGACGGTGAAATAGGGAAGGTTAAAGAATTCTACTTTGATGATCAGCACTGGGCAATTCGTTATCTGGTAGCCGACACAGGAAACTGGCTTATGGATAATAAGGTGTTGATCTCTCCATATGCGCTGGTCTCAGTGAGTAAAAAAGAGGAATATATCACCATCGATTTGACCAAAAAGCAAATTGAGGAAAGTCCATCCTTGAAGAGTGACAAACCTGTTTCCCGCCAATTCGAGGAGTTCTATTATGGGTATTATGGATATCCAATGTATTGGAGCGGCCCATACATGTGGGGAAATTATCCCTTCATTGTACGTGACCATGAAGAATGGAATAAATCCATCCGGGATGAGAAAGCATCGTGGGATCCCTATTTACGCAGCACTCATGATGTGACTAGCCATCACATTCAGGCCACCGACGGCCAGATCGGCCACGTCGAGGATTTTGTCATCGATGATGAAACCTGGGCGATTCGCTATCTAATCATTGATACACAAAACTGGTTGCCAGGGAAAAAGGTCCTGCTTTCACCGAAATGGATCGAGAGCGTTAGTTGGGATGAGGCCAAAGTCTTTGTCAATATTCCCCGCAAGACAGTAAAGCAGTCACCTGAATACACGGAGGAATCTCTGCTGACTCGGGAATACGAAGCCGGACTTCATGAACACTACAATCGGCAGGGATACTGGGTTGAAGACCCTGCTCAAAAAGCACTGTGAAAAGATGTTCAACACCATTTTCCGGCCGGCAGGGATGGAGGAGGTCCCGAAGATAAAAAAAGACCTTGAAGGTTAACCTGTATAAACATTAGGTAATTGGAGAAAATATGAGCAGACAGGAAGTGATCCGGGTGGGAATCAACGGGTTTGGCCGAATCGGTCGGACGGTTTTCAGGCAATTACTTCAGAGAAAAAATTTTCAGGTGGTTGGAATCAATGATCTGGCCGACCTTACCGACCTTGCCTATCTTCTGAAGTATGATTCGGTCCATGGCTGGTATTCCATAAAGGTCGCAGCACAGGAAAGCGCCATCCAGGTGGATCAGCAAACGATCCCCTTTTTTTCCAGCCCGGACCCGAAAAAGATACCCTGGAGGGACAAAGGGGCGGATATCATCATCGAATGCAGCGGAGCCCTCCGCAGCCGTGCAAAGGCTGCGGGTCATCTGGAAGCGGGGGCAAAACG
>JAFGQK010000357.1 GCA_016935735.1 Spirochaetales bacterium
GATGTTGTGCTGTTGAAATCCACCAGTAGTTCCACCTGTTCTTCCGGTGACAGCATCCCGATTTCCCCCAGTAATACATCCGGATTACTCACTGCCCCGATGATGATATTCATAAAATGCTCTGTAAGTCTTTCAATGGTTTCCCGGTAAAACAGGTTAACATTATACTCCATAATACATTCAAATCCGCCTTTAGTCTCATCCGGGTATATATCCAGTTTAAAATCGAGTTTTGATGTATGGTGATCAAACCCATAATAAGCAACAGACGCCTCATCGAAGTGAAGGGTATGTAATGATTCCACCTCATTATGAATAATAAGCATTGTATCAAACAATGGATTCCTTGCAATTCCCGCGGGAAGTGAAAGGTCTTCAACCAGTTCACTGAACGGGTAATCCTGATGCTCATACGCTTCCATTATCATGGAATTATTATGCCTCAGGTAATCACGCAGTGACGCATGGCGATCTGTAAAAATTCGGAGCGGGATAAAATTATTAAACATACCGGTAATAGTTTCCATATCGGCATGGTACCGTCCGGCAACCAGTGAGCCGATGATAACATCATCTGTGTTGGAATACCGTGAAAGTAAAAGTGCATACAGGGACATGAACAGGGTGTTGCTTGTTATATTCTCTTTTTTTATAAGGGCAATAATACCCCTGCCGGTGAGTGCGGGTATGGAAAACCGTACACATCCCCCTTTAAAACTCCGTTCGTTCCCCCGTTTTTTATCCACGGGCATATGCAAAACAGGGAGTTCACCGGAAAGAGTTTTCATCCAGTACTCCCGTGATTTTTCAAATGCCCCCTTTTTAAAAAGCCCTTCCTGCCATTGAATAAAATCTTTGTAGTGGAGTGTTATACCGGGTAATGTTTCCCCATTATAAATTTGTGTAAGTTCTTTAAAAAGAATAAAGAGGGATATGCCGTCTGATATAATATGGTGCATATCAAAAAGTAACATATGCTTTTCCGGGTTTATTTTAAGAAGTTTTGCACGCAAAAGCGGTGCTGTATGTAAATCAAAGGGTTTTACAAATTTTGCGATCTCGTGATCCACCTGATCCCGGTTGCATTCAGAGGTATGCATTTTGAAGTATGCAGTCTTATGAATTTTCTGCATAATCCTGCCATCAACAATACAAAAAGATGTACGCAATACCTCATGCCTTTTCACTAACTCCTTAAATGCAGTTTGGAGGGTTTCCGGATCCAATGTTCCTTCCAGGGATAATGCCAGGGGAATATTGTATGTTGTGCCGATTCCTTCAAATTGTTCCTGTACATATACCGCCATCTGGGCTTTTGATAACGGATAATACTCTTTCTCCTCGCAGGGAACAATACGTGAATAAGGGACGGAACCGGAATTGAGAATCAAGTGGGAAAGTTCTTTGATAGTGGGATGGGCCAGGACTTCGTGTAAAGGAATATGGGTATCCAGTTCCCTGTGTATCCTGGAAGCAAGAATCATCGCTTTCAGTGAATGCCCGCCCAATTCAAAGAAATTATCATGAACACTTATACTGTCAACACCAAGTATCTCACGCCATAATGCTGCAAGCTTTTCCTCGGTTCTGTTCGCCGGCTCCCGGTGGTTTCCGGTTTTTCCTTTTCCCATGGTATCGATAGCGTACCGGGAAAGGGCTTTCTTATCCACTTTGCCATTGGGTGTGAGCGGCAGTTTATCAAGAAATATAATATATGACGGAATCATATAATACGGCAGTTTCCGGGCAAGGAATTCCTTTACCGCAAGGGTTCCGTCTCCCGGGAGAAGGCCCGATGTTCTTTCCGGGACCAGGAAAGCACAGAGAAACTTATTGCCCGATTCATCTTCCCGCACGGTAACGACTGATTCCTTTATTGACTCATGGGACAGGCAGACAGATTCGATCTCTCCCGGTTCGACCCTGTATCCCCTTAATTTTACCTGGGTGTCCATCCTGTCCAGGAAAACAATATCCCCTGATGGAAGCATTTTTACACAATCACCGGTTTTATAGATTCTCCTGTTTTCCAGAAATGGATGAGGTAAAAATTTCCCCGCGGTCAATTCCGGCCTGTTAAGATAACCCCGGGCCAGGCCATCCCCGGAAATATAAAGCTCACCAATTGCACCAAGCGGGACGGGATTCATACATCCATCCAGCACATAACATTCCGTATTTGATACTGGTTTGCCAATGGGCACTGTTCCCGGATCCTCATCCAGCGTTTGGACAGGGCAATATGTTGCATATACTGTTGTCTCTGTCGGACCATAGACATGAATAATACGCCCCTCTCCCAGGGCGTCATACGCTTTTTTTACATGCGGAAACGAGACCCGTTCCCCGCCAAACAGAATCTTCCGGACATTTTGCAATGCTTCAATGTCCAGGTCTACCAGGGTATTGAATAAAGCTGTTGTTATAAAAAAAACAGATACCTTTTTTTCCTTGATTAATGCTGAAAGGGCATGGATATCAATCACTGTTTCCCTGTTCATGAGAACGAGGGTTGCCCCATTTAACAGGCTCCCGAAAATATCAAATGTCGAACCGTCAAATGCATAATTGGATAATTGTAACAGCACATCGGATTCCGTCATATCAATATAATTGGTTTTTTTCACCACCCTGCTTATATTATAATGGGTTGTGACAATTCCCTTTGGTTTTCCGGTAGAACCGGATGTATACATGATATATGCCGGATCTTCAGGGGAGCCTGTTTTTCCCGGATTTTCAGGGGATAATAAGGATAGTTCTTCTTCTATTTCATCAATACAATAAATATTCCCGTTATAGATATTCTTTAAATCAGCACTGCCGTAAAAATGCCCGGGAAGGAAGTGATTATGGGTAAGGAGGCACCCGGCCTGTGCATCCTGCAATATTCCTGCAATCCTTTCCGCCGGGTATGCGGTATCCAGGGGAAGATACGCACCGCCTGCTTTGAGTATTCCCCATATACCGGTAAGCATTTCAAAAGAACGCTCCATGAACAGCCCGACTATCGTATTCCGTTGAACACCTTTTGACCTCAAAAAATGTGCAAGCTGATTGGATTTTTCATTTAATTCCCTGTAGGTCATGGATCCACGGTCCAGTAGAAGAGCGGTCTTTCCCGGGAGCTTTGCCGCCTGTTCTTCAAACAACTCACAGAGGGTCCTGTTTTTCGGGAAACCGGTCTTTGTATTGTTAAATTCCATGAGCAGCCGGTTTATTTCATCATCAGGGATCGTCTTTAATCCGGTTAATGATATATGCGGTGAACCGGTAAGTCCTTTGAGAATCAGGAGAAAATGTGATATAATTCTTTGTATCGTCTCCCGGTAAAATACGTCCCTGTTATAAATAACCCTCACTTCCACCTTTTCCATAACAGAGACGACAAGCGAAAGATCATAATGTGTTTTTGCAAAGGTTGATTTTCCTTTTCCTCTTATTTTTCCCTGGTGCCCGGTAAGCATCCTGTCCAGGGGATAGTTTTCAACAACCACAATTGAATCGAACAGGGTACCCCTTCCATCTATATCGCTGCATCCTTTTATATCCGGGAGGGCGATGCTCATATACTCTTCCCTGTCCTTTACGGCTTTATCCACACGCTGAATAAATGAAAGCACCGTTTCACCTGATTCCCATACTATCCTGAGAGGAATAGTATTTATAAAAAGGCCGACAATATCCTGGATATCCTCTATGGAATGTGATCTGTCGGATACCGTCGTTCCGAATACAATATCAGAAAAAGAGGTGTAACTCTTAAGAAGTATACCCCATGCAGCATATACTAACGTGGCAAGTGTTATATGAAATTCCTTTGTAAAATCGAATATCTTACTTACCAGTCCCGGGGATATATCTTTCGTTAATTCTCCTGCCGTGAAGTTTATACCCGGCTTCCTTTTATCCAGAGGAAGAAGGGATACTTTGTCATATCCTGCAAGGTACTGTTTCCAGAATTCCAGGCCCTTTTCCCCTGCCTTGTTTTTAAGCAGAACAATGTAATCCCTGTAACTGCTTTTCTTCGAGTGGTTTATTTCCTTCCCTTCGGAAAGGGATTCATAAGCCTGTAAAAACTCTTTTAATATAATTCCCGTACTCCATCCGTCATACAGTATATGATGGTTGCTTACAATCAACTCATAATGGGATTTATCCAGCGTGCAGAGTGTCAGCCGGAAGGGATCACATGATATATCTATTCCCTGTTTCCTGTCATTCTCCAGTACCTCCTGCATGAGTGTCTGTTTCTTTTTATCCGGGTGCCGGGAGAAATCGTATTCCACCACCGGGGGTTGACGGTTCTTCATAACAATCTGGACCGGTTCCAGCAGTTTTTCCCAGCGGAAGACGGTGCGCAGGCAGGGATTAAATTTCATTACCGCCTGCCATGCATTGTTAAAAAGAGTACTGTCTATTTCACCTTCAAGATGAATGAGAATCTGCTCAAAATACAAATCACCCCGGGGATCTTTTATATAATGAAACAACAATCCTTCCTGTATCGGTGTAAGGGGTAAAATATCCTCTATATTATTTTTTTCAATCTTTTTTAAAGCTGTCATAAAAACTCCTTTAAAAGAGGAACGGTCGATACCGGTGGTGAAGGTTGTATCGTGTTACGTCGTCCGTATATCAAGATTCTGCAAATCAATATTCAGGTAATCTGCCTGCCGGTGCATTTTAAGAACCCTGTCAAGCAGTTTGTCTATTGTATCTTCACCAAACAGCTGCCTGCTGAACTTGATTAAATCAAGAAGATTGTTTTTTTCCTTTTCGCCTGTTGTATTTTCATCTATATTATTATCTATAACATAAAATAGAACATTTTTATACTCATCCAGCAATGTAATCATTTCTTCTCTTGAAAGCCGTTTTTTATGCTCTTTCCGGTCCAGTTCCAGCTGCTCTATTGTATCGTAATTCTGCCTTAATCCCGATGCATAGAGTTTAATATAGGAATCACAATCATATCTTTTCATTGATATGTAATCGAAAAGATATAACAATTCGCAATTTGTATTAAGACTTTTAAATTGCTTATAGGATAATCCCATACTTTCCAGCTTCTCAAAACTGTATACCGGATCGTAATCTAAAAAACATAATGGTGATAATTGCGTAGGATACCTGCCCTGTAAAAGCTCTTCCTCATTATAACCATAAATACTTGTTTTGTACTCTGCCCCCAGGGCATCATTGCAAAGATCATGAATACGTCCGAAAGGTTTTTTCCCGTTTTTCATTTTTATCAGGGTTTTTTCACCTTCAGTAATGCCTCCTCCCCCGCTCTGGGCATAATCCATACCATCCACGACCAGGGGTATCCCGAAGCTCATGGCTATCTTTATCCCGACCCATTTTGTCAGGAAACCGCAAATCTCACACCCCACCCATTCGGTGAGTCCGTATTTATGGCCATGTATAATACCAAAACCGATCATTTTTTTAAATATT
The DNA here is from genome assembly GCA_016935735.1 of Spirochaetales bacterium. Taxonomy (GTDB): domain Bacteria; phylum Spirochaetota; class Spirochaetia; order SZUA-6; family JAFGRV01; genus JAFGRV01. The sequence continues at coordinate 5,461 of JAFGQK010000357.1, forward strand.
TCTTCCTTTATAAAGAATTTAACCGCTTCAACCCCCAGTGCCTTTACGATTTTTTCCATATTTTCCTGCGCAACATCGGTAACAAAAGGTTGAATCATACTATATGCCAGTACCCTCATTTTATATTTATTTTTCATTACATTAAGTATGTAGGTGCTGTCTTTTCCCCCGCTAAAATAGACAAGGACATCAAAAGGCCGGTTCAACTGTCCTGCCTTTTTAAGAATTCTTTCCATTTTAGTCTCTAATAACAATGAGTTTTGTTTTATCATATCTTCTGTAAGATGATTACTTATTCTGCAATAAACACAAAGGCCATCCTCACCGATTGTTACCTCCGGGACCCTGGAATGTAATATACATTGTGTACAAATTTCTTTTTCATTTTTCATACGTATCCTTCCTGGCTGTCAATCCTTTTAAAATCTTTTAGTCCTATTTCTTTGAATCTTTGCTCCTGTTCTTCCAGAGGGACTTTTTTTGTATCAAATATGGATTGAAGCATTTCCAGCGCTTTCTTTATTTCCATAACAGATGGTTCCCTTTTTTCATTTTCTATTTTCATCTGTATTTCCTGTATCTTTTTATAGGGTTCTACGGCTCCCTTCCTGTATTCATTGTTGTCCGGATTTCTGTTTTTCGTGCATACTGCCATGGCAAGGCACCTGGTAATAACGGTATGAGTGGTTTCATTCATCTGTTTCGCCTTTCTTTATTCATCTCATGTATGTACTCAATTTACACCAGGAGAGTATCCAGATCATCTTCCGTAAGGTTCACGAGATCAAAATCCGAAGGGGTATACTCCCTGTTATCTTTTCCCATGCAATGGTTGATAATTTCCCTTAACTTTTCTATAAACATGTCCGCTATATTATTCATCTCGGATTCCGTATAATGATTCCCGCCCCACCAGAACAATACCCGGAACCTGTTTTTAACGATAAATGCATTAATCTCAACAGGGGCCGTTACCCTGTTCTCCCCGCAAACATCGGCGCCGGATTCCTCATCTGATAATTCAAACAGGCCGCCGGGAAAAATGCCGGAAAAATCACCCAGATAATTAAAGCGTATATACTGGTTCCCTGTATCATCAAGTTCTTTTGTAATATACTTAAGAATTCCGTATCCTATGCCGTTATCCGGGATCTTCCTGAGTTGTTCTTTTATTGATTTTATCTGCCCGGACAGATCATCCTTCTTGATGTATAAGGCAACGGGATACATACTGGTAAACCAGCCAACTGTCCGTGATATAGTTACTGGTCCTGAAATTTCTTCCCGGCCATGGCTTTCCAGTTCAATAACAACATTCCTTTTCCCGGTAAAGGCATGTAAAGCAAGGGCAAGGGCGGTAATCAATACATCCTTTTGTCCTGTTCCATAGGCTTTATGTGCTTCTCCTGTCAATTGAGAGGTTTCGTCCCGGGTTAATTCCCTGGATAGTATAATCCTGTCTTTATACAAACCACCGGTACCGTCATTAGCATGCTTTAGCGAAAAGTGATTGTTGCATACTGCCTGCCAGTACTCTTTTTGTGCCCGGGCTTTCTGAATATAATGTGTATAGAGCCGGCGGGCCCATGTTTTAAGAGAATGTGTTTTTTCCCCCGGCTGTAATTTCTTTCCCTGTCTTGATTGATAAAATAATAGACATATATCGGTTAAAATAATTCTTAACGATACGCCATCAACTGCCAGGTGATGGAATGTAAGGAGTAACCTGGTCCCGTTTTCCCCAAGATGAAAAAGGCATGCTTTTATTAATACATCTTTTCCTATATTGAAAGATGCTTTTAGTGCCTCACCGGTTTGCTTTATTTCTTCACATTGCCTGGTGTATGGATACATGGATAAATCATGGAAAGGACATGGTATCTTTTTTCCCAGGTGTTCCCTGTTATAGTAAAGTGTATCGGTTTTCCTGTTATAATTGATTCGTAATGAATCATGATGCTGTACCAATGCAGTAAGGATTGCCGTTACTTCCCTGCTTTTTACTTCCTGCTTTACCGTTAATAAAACAGACAGGTTGTAATGATTCTGATTACTGAAATCCCGGGAAAAGAACCACTTCACAATGGGAAGGGCTTCTATCTCCCCCTCGCACACACATTGTTCTATTTCCATCCTTTCCTTTACCTGTTCAAGATGCTTTGCCATGTCTGCCAGAACAGGGTGTGCCAGGATTGTTTTTGCATGAATGGCGTATCCCCTCTCATTTAATTGAGAGAGAACCTGGATTGCCTTGATGGAATCCCCGCCAAGGTGGAAGAAATTATCTGTCATGCTTACTGCTTCCCTGTTCATCACCTGTGAAACAACAACTGCCAGGGCTTCTTCACCGGGGTTTCCCGGCTTTATATATTCCCGGGCTTGCAGTCCATCCGTATCCGGCACCGGCAATGCATCCCTGTCGAGTTTCCCATTAATTGTCAGGGGAATTTCCGGAAGACAAACATACTGCTGCGGGATCATATAACCGGGTAAAAATTGTGAAAGATGGCATCGAACGGCTGGTTCAGAAAACCCTTCCGTTACCACCAGGTATGCACAAAGAGAGACATTATCATTTCCGGTATGGATATCGACGACAACTGCATCATTGATATACTTGAAGGCGAGTAAGTATTTTTCTATTTCCCCCGGTTCAATCCGGAATCCGTGTATCTTTACCTGCCGGTCTGTCCTGCCGCAGAATTCGATAATCCCGTTCTCCAGGAACCGTGCGCGGTCACCGGTTTTGTACATCCGTTTATTTTCAATAAACGGATTCGGAACGAACTTTTCATTCGTTAATTCCGGCCTGTTGATATAACCCTTTGCAACACCATCACCGGAAATATATAATTCCCCGTCTATTCCCTTTGGAACCGGCTTTAAATACTCATTAAGTATATAAATCTGGACATTGTGTGCCGGGGTGCCGATTGGGACGGATAGCCGCGTATCCTCCTTACTATTAAATCGGTGAATCATACATCCGACTACTGTTTCCGTGGGACCGTATTCATTATAAATATCTATTTTTTTTCCAAACCCTTCATACACCGATTTTGCCAGGCTTACTTTTAAATCCTCACCCCCGACAATAAATTTTTTTACCGCGGAGGTCCTGTAATCCTTATCTTTCAGCAGTGATAAATGGGACGGGGTACACTTGATGACTGTTGCTTTGTTTTCCCTTAAAATCCTGTACAATACAAACTCCCTGCCGGCATCCGGATAAATAATAATCTTATTCCCGCTTACAAGGGGAGTAAAAAGGGATGTAACAGTAAGATCAAATGATAATGAAGAATATAAAGGGAAGACCGCTTCCCGGTCTCCTGCATACATTTTCGTTGCCCAGCAGATATAGTTTGTAAGCCCTTTATGGGTTATCAGCACCCCTTTCGGCGTGCCGGTGGAACCCGATGTATACATAATATACGCCAGATCACCGGGTTTATTTTTAATCCCCGGATTTATTGATTTATTTCCATCATACCCTGTTTCTTCAAGACAGATAATCTCCCCATCATAATGAATAGTGTTTACAAGATGCTTTTGGGTGAATAAAACCCGGCTATTGCTGTCTTTAAGCATATACACGATTCGGTCTGAAGGATACCCGGGATCTATCGGGAGGTATGTGCATCCCGCTTTTAAAACAGCCAGTATCGCTGTGACTGCTTCAATAGAAAGGTCTGCCATGATCCCTATTATCGAATTCTTCTGTATTCCTTTTTCCAGCAATAATCCTGCACATTGATTTGCTCTTCTATTAAGTTCATTGTAGGTAACAATGTCACCTTCATACTCCAGCGCTGCCCTGTCCGGGTTTTTGTTCGCCTGTTCTTCGAATAACGTACTGACAGTTTTGCCGGACGGATACGGTGCTTTCGTATTATTATACGCAGTAATAAGTGAGTGTTTTTCATCATCTGTAAGAAGCTCAATCTCACTTATCATTCTTTCCGGGGCCAGGGTAATTTCTTTCAGGATGGAAATATAACCCAGTGACATTCGCTGTATCGTGGTTTTTTTAAATAAAGCAGTACAGTATTCGAATAGAAAGGAAATTCCTGCACCAGTCTCCCGGGCAAACACGGTAAGGTCAAACTTGGCGATTCCATCATCAAAGGCATATGGCCGGATATTCAGAGAACCTGTGTCAATTTCCATGTGGCCGATATTCTGGAGGACGAACATTGTATCGAACAGGGGATTTCTTCCCATATCCCTTTTAATCTGTAAATCCTCTATAAGCATTTCATACTGGTACAGCTGGTTATCAAATGCTTTTACCACCCGTTCTTTTATTTCAAGCAAAAATTCCCTGATTTTTTTCCTTCCCCCGGGGTAATTCCTTAAAGCAATGGTATTCACAAACATCCCGACAGTATTCTGTACATCCGGATGATCCCGCCCCGCTAAAGGTGTTCCGACAACAATATCCTGTTGCTGTGTATAATTGAATAATAGTATGTAATAAGCAGCGAGTAATAGCATATAGAGGGTCGCATTATACAGTGAAGCAATGTCTTTTAATCTTTTTGTCAGCTCAGGATCAATAGTACATTCTATTTTAGCACCATGAAAATTTTGAATAGCCGGGCGTGCAAAATCAACAGGCAGGGAAAGAACAGGAATTTGTTTATGAAACTCCCCGGTCCAGTACATCCTTTGCTTTTCAATCTTTTCAGTTCTCAATTCCCTGTTGTGCCATGCTGCATATTCTTTATACTGTACCTGTAAAGGGGGAAGTTCCGCCCCCTGGTAAAGCAGTGAAAATTCTTTTAACAGGATAATTGCCGAAGTGCCGTCAGATATAATGTGGTGCATATCGAATAACAAAAGATGTTTGTCTTTTTTCATCTTTAAAAGTCCTGCACGTATAAGCGGTGCTTTTGAAAGATCGAATGGACGGATAAAACGCGATATACTGTCCCGGATATTGCCGGCGTCCATTTCCAGGTATTCCACATTAAAATCCACCGATTCATGTATTTCCTGGAAAGGTTCACCATCTATCATGATAAATGATGTTCTTAATGCTTCATGTCTTTCTATGAGTTTCTTAAGGGCATATTCAAACCTATCGTAATCCAGTTCGCCTTTCATCGCCATAACAGCCGGAATATTGTAAACAACATTTTTTGATTCAATAGTAGTTAAAATAAAAAGGCGCCTCTGCATTTTTGTCACTTCATAGCAGGGATTCTCCGGCAGGGATGGTATGGATGTACTCCCCGCGGTATCACACCTTTCCATGTATAATGCAAGTTCACCTATCGTGTGAATATTTATTAAATCCCCCAGAGATAAATCAATATGGTATTCCTCATTAATTCTCGAAATCAGGTGAATCGCTTTTATGGAATCCCCGCCCATTTCGAAAAAATTATCATTCATACCCACGTTTTTATTTTCCAGAATTTCTTTTACTATTGTAAGAAGCCTATTGTGATCCCTGCTTTCAGTCTCTGGTCCTGTGCAGTTGTTTTCGTTATTCATATATACTGCTACTTCATTGATTATATCCCGGTATTCCCCTTTATGGTATTGTTCAACAAGTTTATACCGCTGTATTTTCCCGCTTGTGGTACGCGGCAGTTTTTTTACGGGAATGATAAAATCGATGTCCAGCCCCAGGCGCTTGTTTATTTCTTTTTTTATCTGCAAAGCAACAGGGATAAAACTCTCTATCCGTTTTTTATTTAAAACAAAAAGAAGGATTATCTCTTTCTGATAGCGGTCATCAAAGGTCCCGCATGCAGCGATTTTCTCCAGGCTGTTATATTCCAGTCCGGCCGCACATTCTTCTATGTCCTGGGGATAATAGTTTTGGCCATTAACAACTATTATATCCTTTGCCCTCCCGGTGACAATCAGTCTCCCGTCTTTCATAAAACCGAGATCCCCGGTATTAAGCCATCCATCCGGATCGATGATTTCCCCTGTTTTTTCTTCATCATCATAATAACCCGGGGTGACATTATCCCCTTTTATATAGATGAGTCCGATTGTATTTTCATCCAGCTTGTTTCCATCCCTGTCCACTATTTTTACACGGCAATGCTTTACAGGAAACCCGAGATCGGCAAATCTGACAGCATTATGGCAGTTCAGTATTACCTTTTTATGAAAAGCGAGATGATTTCTGTCAACGGCGATACTTTTCACTTCTTCACCTAACGGCGGGAATGTGACGGCAAGGGAAGCTTCTGCAAGGCCATAGACAGGAAACATAACAGTATTTTTAAGTTTTACCCTGTTTAATGAAGATAAAAACCGCCGGCATAAATCAGGGGAAACAGGTTCGGCCCCGTTGAATATAATGCGTACATGGGACAAATCCCAGCCTTCCGCCTTATCCGGGGTAAACCTCTTTAAAAAATATTTAAGACCGAAATTGGGAGATGAAAGAACCGTTACCCTGTGTTCCGATGCCTTTTCAAGCCAGAGGAGCGGGTTTCTTATAAAAAGGGAAGGCGGCATGATATATTGATGAATTCCTGCTGCCATTGGTGACAGGTGAAGCCCGATAAGGCCCATGTCATGTGTCAAAGGCATCCAGCTCAATGTGGAATCGGAATCATCTGCATTTGATCCCGTCAATATGGCATCAATATTGGTCGTGAGGTTTTTATGGGTTAAGCAGACACCTTTGGGGTTGCCTGTTGAACCGGATGAAAACTGAATAAAGGCGATATCTTCCGGGTACGGCTCGTGTATTGCTGCCCGGTTGTTTATTTCCGGTATGGCATCTGCAAAAATGATATTCGCTTTTAAGACTTTAAGTTCGGCTTGATAATCCGATCTATTTATATAGTTATCATATTTAGAAAAATCCTTCTGTTTAATAATAAAATATGGGTTTTTTAACACGTTTACTATTCTATATACTTTCAGTATATGTTCCCCTGTGACACCGGGGGAAACCGGTACAGGGATAATTCCTCCCAGGATACAGGCCCAGAAATATAATAAAAATGAATAATTGTCCTCTTCCTGTATGATCACCTTTTGTCCCGGCTTTATTCCCCTGTGTTGAAGATATGCTAAAGCAATTAATGCCTTTTTATACAGGGCGCTGTATGCAAGAGAGGATTCTTTTTGTTCATTATTGATAAAGGTAATACCGGAATTTTTCAGGCAGGCCGCTTCAATTATCTGAATAAGGTTTTTAAAGGTACTCATTTTTGTCTTCTATTATACTTTCCTGGTCTTCATCTATCATGGAAGTTTCCCCTGGATAATATTTAACTCTTTATAATATAAAGAAATAAAAATACATGAAAATGGAAGTAATGATAATATGAATAATTGTCATTCATATGTACTGAATTTCCTAAAAAGAACATCTGTGGACTCAAATAAATAAGGTAATAATTACAGATCCAGAATCGTCAATTTTCATTATTATCACATTTTCGACACCTTGTCAAGGATTAAATTTTTCCGGGGTGCGATTTCCCGATCAGGTTTTTTTAACAAAAAACCGTAACTGCTCCCCCGATAGTAACCACTCATCTTCACTAATCGACACTAATAAATTTAGGAATTATAATATAAATCGTTTCCATTCAAGTTCTGTAGGACAACCATA
>JAFGQK010000358.1 GCA_016935735.1 Spirochaetales bacterium
CGGGGTTGATTTATTCAGGGTATGAAAAAACTACGGATAATTCAGCATGGCCATATATGTTCAGACTGCCTGAAGCGGATGATGCGGATTTGGCAGATGGTAATAAGCTGGCAAATTTAACGCAGAGCCGCAGAGAATGTCTTCTCTGCGGCTCTGCGTTGAATATCCCGGTAATACTTTACAATAACCTTGTTTAATTGTAGTTTTCAAAGGTGCGGATTGTTTTCATTTCTTCATCCGCGTAAATCTGCATCCAGTAATCTGAACATATAAATCCTCGCTAAATAATCCGTAGTTTTTTACATATTCAAAATAGCATAAAGCCTTCAATTTTGCAGAAATTTCATCTTCATCGGGAATTGCCGGTTCTCTGTTACATAACACTTCTTATTCCGGGTATGATTTATTCAGTATAAAAAAACTACGGATAATTCAGCAAAGTCATATAAGTTCAGACTGCCGGTTTCGGATGACGCGTATTGTTTTAGGTTACTTTGTCAGCCGGTAATTCCCGCCAACAAATCCTTCCCCCAAACAAACGGTGACTACCCGGCGACTGCTTCTGCTGCTTTGAACAATTCTTCGTAAAGTTCCTCTATGTTTTCCAGTTCCACATTTGCATACGCAATTCGTAGGTATCTGTCTTCTATGGAGATAGTCCCTATCCCTTTTTCATACAGGAGGTAGTGCCGTAATTTTTCCGCACTCCCTTTTGTAAGTTCAAAACACATAAAGTATCCTGAATTAAAGGGAAGCGGTTTGAGCAGGGAGTTGTTTCCCGCGTGGTCAAGAATTGCTTTAACCTTTTCGTATTTTGCTTTTAAAAGCTTAATATTCTCTGCTTTTTCATTTTGATATATTGTACTTTTTAAAGCCCGGATTAAAAGACTCTGTCCCAGCTTGCTCGAGTTTGAAAAGGTGGATCGCATAACACCTTTTGTCTTTTGTTCAAGAGCTGTATACTGTTCCTCTGAAAGCCCTTTGCCGCCATAGGTAAGGCATGCAACCCTGAATCCCCATGCGAAATCCTCTTTTGTCGACCCGTCAAGCTTTACCGAAAGGATGTTCGGATGAATATTGGCAAGTGGGGTAAAGATGGACTGGGGATAAATCGTATCTTCATAAAAAAGACCAAAATATGAATCATCAATAATCATAAGGATCTTGAGTCCTGTCCCTGCCGCTTTTTCCAGCACCCGGGTAAGGGGAAGTATCTCATCTTTTAACGGGGCATATCCGGTCGGGTTATTGGGAAAGTTTAGAAGAATAATAAGTTTTCCCCGGGAGGTATTCTGTTCAATCGCCTGCTCAAAGGCTTTTAGATTCAGCTTGTTATTACTTTCAAAGAACGGAAATGTGACGATCGTTCCCAGCTTTTTTCCTTCCAGGATAAGCCGGTAATTTCCCCAGAACAAATCCGGGATCAGGATTACATCTCCCGGATCAACAAACATATCTGCAATAATAGAAATACCCGTGGTAATTCCCGGCATTACCAGGGGAAAACTCGTTTTTTTAACTTTCAGATCCGGATTCTTTTTTATCATGTGTTCTTTCCATAACAAACGGAATTCCTTTATTCCCGGTGTCGGGGCATAGGGGAATATTTCATCCGGATCGAGTCCCGGTATAAAATTTCTGATGACAGAAAGATGAACCGGTTTTTTCTTGTTTTTTGCTTCACCAACAGTTGCAACAAATTTATATGCATGCTCCGCCGCTTCCATTGTTTGTGCTACAATACCCTTTGGAAAATAGAACCGCTTTCCGAGTTCCGAGAGGAGTTCCAGGGCTGCTGTTCCTTCCAGTGTTTTATTCAATTCCTGTGCTAACTGATTCATGACTGGAAGATACGTAAAAGAGGGGGGTGTGTCAAGATAATGGAAGAAGTTTTAAGAAGAGACTTTTTCTTTTTTGGGTGAATTTATAGAAAAAAAATATGACCTGCAGAGGATACTGCGAATTCATACCGGGAGGTAATGCCTTTCCATGTGCGGAATGATGTTTCCGTCTTCATTCGTCTCCTGCTCCCCGGATATAAACCACCACGCAAAGGTATCTGTAGTTTTTATATGCTTATGATTAAAGGCATAGCCATTACCAGTTCCCAAAACTTCCTCTCCTATTCCCATATCCTGTAAAATATAGTATACTACAGTAAAGGAAATGATTAAGTAATGAGTGTCACCAATCCCCATGATCTGATTTTTAAACAAGTGGAAAGCCGGGTAGAAAATGCCAGGGATTATATCCGGGGTACCTGTCCTGCTTTTTTAGTAGAAAACCTTGACCTGGACAGCCTGACCCTGGAAACAACATCGTATACAACAGGGGATTTAAAAGAGTACTTTTCAGACATGGTTTATAGCTGCCTGTATAAAGGTAAAACAAAAATCAGGATTACCCTTTTATTTGAACATAAAAGTTACAAAACAGATTTTCCACTACTACAGATTACAAGATATAAGCTGAATATCTGGGAAAATCAACTTAAAGCAAAAGAACCTTTAACGCCGGTCATTGCCGTGTTGTTTTATCATGGCAAAGAACACTGGGATATAAAAAGATTGCCGGAATATTTTGATGGCATCGATGGGATCTTAAAGAAATTTATTCCTGATTTTGATTTTATTTTTATTGATATATCAAAATACCCGGATGATGAGATTAAGAACCAGTTATTCAAACGTGAATCGAATAAAGTTCTTTTCTTGCTTATGAAATATATCTTTAAGGTTGATTACCTTGTAAAACATCTGAAGGATTTCCTTGCGATAGGGAAATCCTATTTTGAAAGTGAAGAAGGGTTTAACTTTTTAAAGAGTATACTTATCTATTTATTCGAAACCAATGAAAGACAAAAAGAGTCAATTATTGGTATATTTGAAAATATTTCCTCAAAGGGAGGTGAATTAGCTATGACTATCGCTATGAAATTAAGGAACGAAGGAAAAATCGAAGGAAAAATCGAAGGAAAAATCGAAGGAAAAATCGAAGATGCAAAAAAAATGATAAAGAAAGGGTATAGTACGAAGGAAATTGCTGATATTACTGGTTTGAATCTGGCAGAGATTGAGAAATTGAGAAAAAAAGGGGAGTGAAGTTTTATCCCTCCCGTATAAACTTCGGATTATTTCCGGCAATCACCACCGTGATCTCGCCCTTTTCCTTCCTGCCTGAAAACATCCCGGCCAGGGCA
>JAFGQK010000359.1 GCA_016935735.1 Spirochaetales bacterium
AACCTTCTTCAAGAAACCTTCTTCAAGAAACCTTCTTCAAGAAACCTTCTTCAAGAAACCTTCTTCAAGAAACCTTCTTCAAGAAACACGCCGTTCTTCAAGAATCCCAATATATCAGGTACTGTTCGTTCATCATTTGATAATAGCTGCTTCTTATTTTTTCTTTTAGACATTTTATCATTCTTCCTCATACAGCTTGATATATTTGAAATAAGTCGTTTATTCTCCTGATGCGGTTTATCCATTTCAGAAGTTGTAACGATTATTATATCAAGTTCTGGAATAACTACAATATATTGTCCACCAAATTTTCCTGCATAATAACCTTTCATACCATTAAATGTGATAAGACTAAATCAAATGAATTTATGTCTTATGTGGTTTCTTACGGTATGAATATACACAAATAACTTACCGGTAATTTCTTGTATCTGGAAACCATGGGGCATTAGAGATTTTCTTTTTACTATGGGCGAAAATCTCAGGTATTATTCCAGGATTTTCTGACCCGGCGGCAATTGCCGTAACACTTGCATTGACCGAAAAAACATCGATTGAACTTTACTCTATGGTAATTTTTTGCTATTATTTGTATAGTTCTTTACAATTTAAGCTTTTTACAAAGAGTCTGTTGAGAGGGAAAATAATGGCAAAACATGAAAATATCAGCCAGGGGATGGAAGAACAGCTTTTATATCTTATCAAAAATATCCCGAATCTTATCGTAACAACAAACCGGGATGGTATTATTCAGTTTCTCAATAAAACAATTATCGATAGTGATGGTCAGGAAATAACTGGCAGAAGTATTTATGAGTTCGGAATTAACAATAATCGAAATATTTTAGAAAAGGCATTAAAGAAGGCATTTGACAAAAAGGAAAAAACATCTTTTGAAATTAAAATCGATATAACCAGGGAACGGTATGTATGGCTTTCTGTACAGGCAGGACCTTTGATCCAGGATAATAATGTTATTGCTGCAATGTTTATAGCAGAGGATATTACAGAAACAAAAAAAGCCCGGGCAGCCCTTGAACGAAGGCTTACTTTTGAGAACCTTCTTTCCACTATTTCCACTGATTTTATCAATATGTCTGTCAAGATGATTGATAAAGGGATAAGGATGTCTATAAAACTCCTCGCTACATTCACCCATGTCAAATGCGCTGCTGTTTTTCTTTTTAATAAAGATTGTACACATGTGGAAAAATCATATATCTGGTGTAAAGATCCCGGTGATCCAATGTATAAAAGTCATATAAACAGGACCTTTAATAAAGAAAGCTATATTTTCGGTCAGCTTTTATTATATAGAAATATTAAATTAGAGAAACAAACCGATCTGCCTTCTGGTAAGAATGATATGCTTTTCTATAAGCATGGTTTCAGACCGGTGTTAATTATTCCTATGCTGCTTAAAGGAAAATTGTATGGAGCAATAGGATTATGCGACACTCCCGGACAGGAAAAGAAGTGGGAAGAAGAATATATCCCTTTATTGAAATTCTTTTCTGATATATTGGTAAACGCGATTCTAAGAAAGAATAAGGAAGAGGCTTTATGCTGGAATGAAGCACGGCTGCGGGGTGTACTGAAAGCTGCAAAGAATGTTGCATTCATTATCTGCAATACATATGAAACAAATCCGGAAATTCTTGAATTCAGTACCGGGGCAGAATCGATTTTCGGATATTCCAGGGAAGAAATCCTTGGGAAATCCATTTTTATACTCCATCTTCCATCGGAAATTAAAAGGTTTCCCAATACAATAAAAAGAATGAAAAAAGGAAAAACCGGGTTTAGCGGGGAAAATGTTTTAATAAAAAAGGGTGGGGAGCCTTTTCCCGCACTGTACAGTACCTATCCGCTTTTCGATGAAAGGGGGGTTGTCACATCGTTTCTCTGTGTTATTATTGATATTACCGATCGTAAAATAATGGAACAGGCACTTCTCGATGCAGAACAGGAGAAGGCACTAATCTTGAGCAGCGTTTCCGAACTGGTCACGTATATGGACCCGAAACTGAATATTATCTGGGCGAACAGGGCAGCATGTGAATCTGTGGGATTAACCCATGATAAGCTGGAAGGAAAGCATTGCTATGAAATCTGGCACAAGGACAATACCTATGTAAAGGATTGTCCTGTAGTGAAATCCATTAAAACAGGGATACCCCAGGATGGTGAAGTAACAACCCCGGACGGCCGGGTTTGGTTCATTCGCGGGTATCCGATACGATCCCAGCAAGGGACTGTTATGGGAGTTGTGGAAGTAACCCGTGAAATTACGAGATTAAAAAAGGCAGAAGGAAAACTCCGCTTAACCCAATTCTCGATTGATCATGCATCTGTGGCAACATTCTGGGTAAACCGTGATGCAAAATTTGATTATGTAAATACCAGGGCATGTATATCTTTAGGGTATTCCAGGGAAGAGCTTCTTAACATGAAAGTGTATGATATTGATCCCCATTGTACTGAAAAAAAATGGCCGGAGCACTGGGAGAATATACGGCGGCGTGGCTCATTTACAATAGAAACAGAACATCGAAAAAAGGATGGAACACTGTTTCCGGTAGAAATCTTTGTGAATTATCTTAATTTCGAAGGCAATGAGTATAATTTTGCATTTGCCCGGGATCTTACAGAGAAAAAACGCTCTGCCGAGGAAAAATCAAAACTCGAAGAACAACTTTTACAGGCAAGAAAAATGGAGGCATTGGGGAGACTTGCCGGGGGAGTTGCTCATGATTTTAACAACATCCTTACAGGGATGCAGGGTTATGTTCATTTTATTAAGATGTCTCTTCCTGCTGAAAATCCGCTGCAAAAAGATGTGAGAGAGATTAAGCATGCAATAGAACGTGCGGCCGGCCTTACGGAACAGCTTCTGGCATTCAGCAAAAAACAGGTGGTAACCCCGCAAATACTGAATATTAATACCCTGGTCGATGATGCCCAGCACATGCTTTCAAGAATCATTGGCGAAGATATCAACCTTATTGTGCTTAAGGAAATAAAATATGGTTATATAAAGTTTGATGCACACCAGATGGACCAGATACTTGTCAATCTTGCAGTCAATGCGCGTGATGCGATGCTGAAAGGGGGTACACTTTGTATAGAGACAACCAGGATAAGTTTAAATGAAAGCATAACGGCGTCTCATTCAGAAATAAAACCCGGTGAATATATTCTTTTACGAATATCAGATACCGGGCACGGAATTGATAACCAGATTAAAGATCACATTTTTGAGCCTTTTTTTACTGCCAGGAAACAGGGGAGAGGTGCGGGATTGGGATTATCGACTGTTTATGGAATCATAAAACAACATGAGGGCTTTATCAATGTCATTACCAATAAAGACAGGGGAACAATGTTCGAAATATATATTCCCGCGGTGAATGGCGAGTTCCAGAATAAAGATGAAGTGATCGAACAATTTATCAATCTTAAGGGAGGGAATGAGACCATTCTGCTGGTGGAGGATGAGGAGATGGTGCGGACCTTTACAAAACGTTTTCTCTCTTACCAGGGATATAATGTGCTTGAGGTTTCACACCCGCATGAAGCAGGCCAGCTCTGTATCACCTACGAATGTCCTATAGATCTCCTTCTTACCGATGTGGTGATGCCGGAAATGAATGGCAAGGAATTGTATGAAAAATTAAAACACGTGATCCCCGGCTTAAAAGTACTTTATATGTCCGGGTATTCGGGCGATATCCTGGCTCATCACGGGGTTCTGGATGATGATACGAACTTTATTTATAAGCCTTTTACCATCGAAGCTTTAACATCCAAGATCAGGATGATTCTTGATGGTGAGTGATAAAAAATCCATTAACAGATCCTCGGGAACATATCCCCAGCCAGCATATCAACGATCCTTTCACCCCCGATCTTTGTTTTCATAACAACCTTCCCTTTTAACCTGTCCATTACTTTTCCGATAATTCCGGTATTTTTTCCCAGGGGATGATTTTTAAGGAGTGAGACTATTGTTGTACTTACTTCCGGTGAAGCAACAATAATAACTTTACCTTCATTTGCAATATAAAGGGGATCATAACCAGTCATTTCACAAATAACCTGTACTTCATTTTTTATAGGGATTACCTCTTCTTGAATGAGAATGCCAAAGGGTTTTCCCTGGACAAACTCATTCAACGTTGTGCCGAGACCTCCCCGGGTCGGATCACGCATCAGACGGATAGATCCCGGGGGGACGGAAGTCACTATCCGGTCGATCAGGTGATAAAGGGGTGCACAATCACTTTCCAGGTGAGTGGAAATGGGGAAATCCTTTCTCGCTGCAAGGATGGCAATCCCGTGGTCACCAATAGTCCCATTAATAATCACATCATCCCCGGGTTGAATAAGATCAGGCGAAAATGGTTGAAAGGTATCGGGGAAATACCCGATACCACTCGTGGTAATAAAAAGACCATCGATCTTTCCATTTTCCACCACCTTTGTATCACCAGTGACAATGGAAATTCCGGCAGATTCCGCTGTATGTGCCATTGATTCTGCAATCTTTTTTAAGCTGTTGATAGGAAAGCCATCCTCGATAATAAATGATGCACTCAAAAATTGCGGTCTTGCACCGGTTACCGATAAATCATTCACTGTTCCTGCAACAGCAAGAGTACCGATATTGCCCCCGGGAAAAAAAAGTGGTTTCACCACATAGGAATCCGTGGAAAAAGCAAGCTTTTGCCCGTGTACATTAAGGAGTGCAGAATCTGATAATTCCGAAAGAACAGGATTATTAAAGCAGGGAAGGAAAACAGAGGAGATGAGATCATGGGTAAGCTTTCCGCCATTTCCGTGGGCAAGTGTTATTACCGGGTTTTGTTCTCGTTGCACCTGCAGTCCCTTTCTTCCCGTACCAAAAAGAGTGTATCCGTAATCGGGAGAAAAAGCAATGCATATCGGTAAAATTTACCATAATACCTTTAATATATACCGTTATTGACTTGTTATCCCTGTTTATTATACATATAATTCCCTATCTTATAAACGGAGGTATGAATGAATCGAAACGAAGAACGGTATTCTCAATTTGCCCTGGTCAGGGAAATGATGGATACAATTGATGTGGTGGAAGCATTTCAGCCTGATGTATCGAAAGAAGTAGCCGGAAAAATAAAAAAGGCAGGAAGGCTTCTGTTAACAGGCGAGGGTTCCAGCCGGATATTTCCTGCAAAAAATGCCATACGCAAAGCCCTTATGTGGGGACTTCCTGTCCCTGTTGTTACAGATGGGTCCAGGCAGGCTGCCCAGTATAACCTGGACAAATTTGCAGTTTTCTGTGCATCCAATTCGGGTAAGACAAAGGAAGTGGTTCTTTTAGCAAAACAAATCACCGCATCGGGTAATATAAACTGCTTTGGTCTGACAGCAAACCAGGGAACCGTTCTTGCCGGGGAGGTTCGGGAGACCTTTGTGCTTCACTGCGGATGGGAACATGCAGTTGCAGCAACTAAAAGTGTGGTGGAGCAGGCCCTGTTTTATCAATCCATTATCAGTCACATTGCAGGAAAAGATATGGGCGCGGCCATGAAGGGCCTGAATCAAAAGATTGAACAGGCACTTACCCTGCCGATCGATAAGAAAATTGTGGAAAAGGCAAAAGCAGCCCGGGTTATCTATTTTGCCGGGTATAATGACGGTGTTGCAGAGGAACTCACCCTTAAAACCAATGAGATTACCCGTAAAAAATCGGATTTTCTCGAAGGAACCTATGCAGTACATGGTATAGAAGAGGTAATGGACCCCGATGAAGTGGTTTTTGTTGTGGACCCCATAGAAGATGAAATAGCAAAATTCCAGGAAGTACTTATCAAGGGGGTAGGCCTGACTGTTGTGGCAATAGCAGATCATAAAACTCCTTTCCCGACAATTGTCGTACCGGGAGGGGGGGAGATGGCCCCTTATATTTACCTCTGTGCAGGCTGGAATCTTTTAGTGGAAATCGGACTCGCATCCGGAATCAATCTCGATAAACCGGAACGTGCCCGAAAAGTCGGGAATGAGTTTTCAGGGCAATTATGTTAATTGAAAAGCATAAGAACACTGATAGTAAGCGAAAAAAAATAATTATATTCTTGTTTTTTCTCTGTTTTTTTATACTTTTCCTGCCTTATATAGTACAAAACCAAATTGAAAATGGCAACTTTGAATTGGGAAACATCGATTTTTCTACTGAATATATATATTCTCCAGATGATATATGGAATGAAGGAACATATGCAATTACAACCGACCCGGGAAATGTTCACCGTTTAGCTGTTTCTTTCAGGGACCATACAAATAGTAAAGGATATATGATGGTTGTAAATGGGAGTATAAAAAAACAAACGTATTTCTGGAAAAAATTTGTTCCTGTTAAGCCAGATACAATATATATTCTTTCAGGCTGGGTTGCTCATTGGTCTATAGAAAATCCTGCACACTTATGTTTTTATATAAATAACAACCCTATTTCTGAATTTATTGTTCCTTATGGTGCAGGTGAATGGCACAATTTCTCTTTTATATGGAATTCCGGGGGCAATAGAGAAGCTCTTATCGAAATATGTGATTCAAATATTCTTGCACCTGGTAATGATTTTGTTCTGGATGATCTTTATTTTTCCAGGGTTTTCCAGTAATGAGTTTTCAGGGTAACTCTCTTTTTCTTATTCTTTCAATATTTTTCTTGAATTCTTCCGTTTCTTCCTTTACCTGGAGGACAAATGAGTTTTCTTCCGGTGTATGGATAACAGCGGTCATTTCTTCCCTGCTGTCAAAAGTAGCCTGCCGGAATGGATTATCATAGTCTTTTTTCCTGGATATATATACCTGCTCGCATATATACTCCTGTGTTTTTAATACCCTGTCCAGTTGTTCCATCCAGGTCGATGGGGTGATGGTATCCATATCGAGCAGGGTGAGGAGGGATGCATACGCATGGTGCTGCTTGTCTTTTCCATATTTCTCCCAGAGTACATTATAATAGTCATGAATATCGTCCCAGGAGTTTATTTCCCTCTTTGTGATTTTGTTAATGAGTTCAAAAACATCTTTTTCCCTGGCAAGTTGTCCCCCGAGATTAACCCACCTCGTTTCACGTTCTCCTACAAACTCTTTATTTATCGATGCAAGTGTTGCTTCAGGATGTTCTTCCAGGTATACAAGAAGGTTTTTCATGGCATAGTAGTGAATCATCTGGAGGTATGCATGATACCCTTCCCGGGCTTTCAGAATGACCACCTTCCTTCCTGTCTTTTCCATTTTTTCACCGGTAATTTCAAGTCTTTTCGTTTTCTCTGCCGTGTCGAGAAGGAGCTTCCTGCCAGGTACAGCCAGTTCATCATCGGTCTTTGTGTGAACCGGTTCGCCATTTTTCCTCATATATGCTTTTGCTGTCCATATTTCGAGCAGTCGTAATGCAGTAAACATTTCTTCTACCGTATCCGGTGCAAGTGAGTCGAACTCGATATGCTGTCCTTTGATTTTTCGTTTGTCGCGTTTCTGGAATTTGGAAGAGTTCCGCGCAAGGGCATACATATTGTACATCCACCAGTACGCGGGCATGATCTCGAGTACATTGTTTCCTTTTTCATCGTTAAGCAGACAGAAGGGAAGGGGAATATTCAGTTCGGCAGGATAGTTACCCTTTGCAATAAGGACAAAGGATACAAACCGGGATGAATGTTTTAAGGTAACACTTAACCCGGGCCAGAAGCCGCGGCCTGCCTGGATTTCCCCGTCATTTGCCCTGCTGTTATGGTTGGAACCTACGGAAGCCCCGGCAGCAAGGTTACTCTGGCCCATGACAAGGGATGCGATAAGAAATGAATTGTTGTGATGCTGCTCGTGTGCCGGAAAGATAAGGTTGTGGAGAATCTCACAGCAGGAGACAGTGGAATTATCACCGAGATACGAATGGATAAGCCGTGCACCATATTTCAGATTCGAGTTCCTGCCCATAATAAAACGGACTGCCTTACATCCGTAGAAGATCCTGCATCCGTAACCAATAATCCCGTTCACGAGTTCGACCCCTTCGCCGATCTGTGTCGGTTCATCCGCACTCGAGTTGATGGTAAGGTTCTTGAGTTTGTTTGCCCCTTTAATATAGCAACATGCACCGGTCTTGACATCCTTTATTATCCTGTTGTTTTTAATCACGGAATAATCCCCGACAGTTCCATAGTATCCCCTCCGGTGGTCAAACCTGTTTTGAGTGATTTCTCTAAGCCTTTCCTGGAATTCTTTAAAATGGCGGTATTTAAGCCAGATATATGCATCTGCCGGAATCATCCCGTCAAAAGGAAGCACAGCCCTCCCGCCCATTTCATTCATCAACTCCAGCCATATCCGGACACTCTCGGGTTCTCCCTCCTTGATAATGCCATTACCGAATTTTGCATGGTTTGTGGTGTGCATTTCATTGATGTTAAAGAGAATGACACAGTTGCCTATTATATAGTGGGCAAGATAATTAACATTATGAACTGCACAATTATCCCCGATATCACAGGCTATAATAGTACTGTTTGAAATTCCCGCGGGTACCTGGAGATTGTGATGCTCGAGTATGATATCTTCCATTTTTCCGATCCTTACCAGCCCGGAAAACTGGCAGTTCTTTATAAGGTGGGGGCTGAAAGGATCGGTGACATAGATATTATCCCAGATTTCGCAAGAGTTCGCATTCTTTACAAGACTCTCTATTTCCCCGGAACGGAGGTGCCGCCAGTAGGATTTGGGCAGTGCAAGCTGTTCGTCCCGTAAATAATATTCACTTTTATCTTCCGGCAGGTATTCAAAAGGAATAAAGTCATGCCCGTACCTGGTCATAGGATGGATTTTGATTTCATTCATATCTGTCTCCTTATCAGTGATTCGATGATGGCTTATTCCTTTAATTATAACACCAGGAAGGAAAAGAGTATAGTATAAATGGAGATATGCACTATAGTTGTCCAGGCAATCGCAGAAAGAAAGCTGCACAGCCCATTATGTTCGCCGGGTTATTTTCTGCCTGTCATAATATAATCCCGGTGGGAAGGGAGGTAAATACCCACCGGGATTAATACAGGTTGTACTCACAAGAAACATTTTCTCCTTAACAATGGTTTTACAGTTTAACAAAATACACATAATCTTTTGTTTCCTGCAGGAAAAGTTTAAAACATATAGTCAAGCATTTCAGTTTTTGCATCATCATATGCCTGGTCAATGGTTTTATTCCCTGCAATGACACTATTCATTGCATTATTGAATATATACACAGCAACAGAATCATATCCCGATACTCTCTGCTGTGGAATCTGCAGGGCAATGTCCCTGTAAATCTGACGGACTTTTTGCCCACCGAAATAAGGATCTGGTTCTGACATGGCCGGATTGTCATACAATGTTGTTAAAACCGGGAAAGCACCAATCATTTCCATTGAGAGTAATTGCGGATCCGGATGAGTACAAAAGTATTTTATGATTTCCCATGCAAGTTCCTTTTTCTCATTATCTATCTGTTCCGGTATGGAAAGAAACGATCCCCCGGATGAAGCATAGACATTTTCAGGCAGATGGGCAACACGCCAATCCCCTGCTGATTCATGACACCAGTGTTTTAAGTAGTATTCCATCCATGCCCCGGAAAAATAAGTGACAGCCGTCCCTGCATCCAGGGCAGGGATCCATTCTTCTGAAAATGATTCAATATTGACATCGATTCCTGCTTCTCTGATATTTTTTGCAAGCTGCAATGCATTTTTAAATGATGATGCCGGTTCGTAAGGATTTCCGGATTCATCAAACCAGTTGCCGATTCCGCCATTAAGAGTAATCATGGCAGGATTTCCGGCATGCATTACTCCATAGTGATTGATAATGCCATCCGAATCAGTATCTCTTGTAAGTTCCGTCGCTTTCCCAATGAAATCAGTCCAGTCGGAAAGATATGTTAGATCGACCCCATAACTATCCGTTATACTCTTTCGGTAAAAGAGAACCGCCGGCGCAATATCCACCGGGAAGACGATGAGCCTGCCGTCATCCGTTATTGCATTCGCCATGCTGACCGGGGTGAGATTCTTTCCTGCATTAATACCATTAAAAGGGGATAGCGAAAGATCTGTCAACCAGCCAGGGGGAATAAAGCGTCCCAGGCAGCCGGATTCAATAACCTCAATGTCATTCGCCCCTTCCCCGGTTTGAATATGGGTATAGAGACTGTCATGGTGGTTGCTAAAATCGGAAGAGATTATCTTGATTCTTACATCCGGGAATGCTGTCTTAAAACCATTTGAATTCACTACTGCAGAATAGGCCGGTTCAAGGAATGAATAAATCCCTATCGTTATGATACCGGATTCTTCATCCGGCGGTTGACAGCTTATAAAAAATATGAGAAGAATAACAGCACCCCATATCACACTTTTTTTCTTCATAGTTTCCTTCTTTAATTATTTATTAAACTCTTTATATGTGATCATGTGTATACAACTCCATTAATCCGCGGCACCGGTAACCGAGGAGATTCCCCATCTTCCCCGGGAATATGCAGCCTGGATTTTCAAATTTTTAAGGGAATCTGAATACTTTATTTTAATAAAAATCCGTGCTGTGCATTTATCTATAGACGGGGAAAGATCGTTCATTATATCGACGATTTCAAAAGAATCGATCTCACTATCTTTGAACCGGTACATAACGATGTCATTAATAATACAATTAATATACAGTTTGCTTAATCTGTCCGTATAAATGGAAAGCATATCTTCATAATCCTTTACAGATATGTTTATTTTATCAGCATCAGATTGAAATTTTGACAGGCTTTCCATTAAATGGCACATGTACCGGTAGCAAAACGCGAGAAGAACAGTTTTGTATTCATCATCACTTTCTTTAAACCCGATCAGGTCGAACAGATTGACATCTTCTGCCTGGATATAAATTTCATTCAGTAATTTTTTACCCCGGTACGTTGACAGATTCGGGAGATCTTCTATTGAATAAAAAGGGTCGTTTGTACATATGGAATTGGCAATCAAAAGGGTCCACAAAAATCCAGCCTGGAAGACTTTATTATATTCATGGGTAAAATAACTTAATGGAACCAGGCTGTCCTTATTATAGAACTGGATAAATAACAGGAAGTTTCTTACTTTTTCATTAAGGATTTCCTTCACGATTTTTTCATCCGTATGGTTTTCGATACTGTCGATTAACTCCAGTGCCTCGATAATAGGGATGGCATATGCAACATTTTCCACAGCACTCTTTGTAATTTTCATATACACAACCCCGAGGACTTCACATCGTTCATTGACCAGGGGGCCCCCGCTGTTCCCGGGGCTTACCGCTATATCCAGTTTGATTCGTTTCTTTCCGTCTATCGTCACCCCCGGGTTGGATATTTTCCCGGTAGAAAAGGTAATATCCGTCTCTTCTATGTGCGGGGGAAACCCCGGAATGACAACAGATTCAAGAACAGACCGTTCGGATGCCACGGGCAGTCCCTTGCCCCATTTTTCCATTCCCGGCACCTGTAATACAGCCAGGTCGTTTTCCGGGTCCTGGATAATGACGTTGGTGTCATAAAACATTTCAAATCTTCTATCCTTATTTTTTCTTGAAATAATGATCGATTCCTCATCACCATACCCGATAACATGGAAATTCGTGATAATATAATTGATATTTTTGTAAGTGATTAAGAAACCGCTTCCCGAACTTGTTTCTTTCCCGTTTTCTTTAATAATGATCCGGACAGTATTTTCTGTTAATGCCTGTTCCAGGCTGGTGGATTTGACCGGGCCGGTGGGTTTATCCGGATCGGTAACACAGGTAATGAGAATAGGAAACATGATAAAAAGCAATAGTAAAAGTTTTTTCATAAATATTTCCTCCTTATGGATTTAGTTTATAAATGAACAGCTTCGGTGTTTCTTATTCCTCTTTGTTATACACATTATAATCCTTACATTGCAGAATGCAAGAGTAATAATTCATACCCCTCGTACAAAAAGCGGGTATCCGGGGGATAATTTTTATTACCTTTTATTGGAAAACGGACCAATAAATATGAAAAAGGAAATTATTGCAGCCAGCATGTTTTAATTCTTCTGTTAGAAATTATTGGACAGGATTTACTGGATTTACAGGATTATAAAAATTAAAGATTATTTTGAGTAATGATAAATTTTCGAATAGAAATGGTTTTCACATCCTGCAAGTTTAAAATAATATTGTGCTTTATTCTTTATTCCGAGTAAATAACAAATCTCAGCAGAAATAAAAAGGAAAAAACGCCAGATTATTTTACCTGGCCGGTGAAAAACTTTTGTTACAAAAATTATAGCAAAGGGAATCACTGTGATGAATAAGAACAAGATGAGTGTGGGAATTTCTAACTGGTAAAAATCGCTTAGTGGATTCCAGAAGATAAAAAAGAAAAGTAAATTGATAACCGGCAGGAATAACCAGGTTAATAAGAAGGCACCTTTTTCTTTCGACGTTATTAACAGGAAAGTGGCCAGAAAGGATATTGTTGCAACAAACAATATGAGTTGATGTTTGGATTTACGGCTGGCAATTTTTATGTTTATAAATTCTTTGGTATATTGATCCGGAAGGGATTCATTCATTATTTCACCAGGTATTGTCACTACAGGGATATGCATTTTATGCAATGCACTATTTTCCACATCTTCTGCCAGGATCTGTGAAAAATAAGCCTTCTGACGGCCAATAATTGCAGAACGGGTTTCAGTAATTTCACCTGAAAAATTAATAATCTGTTCATTTGATTTAGTACCTAACACATCAACGGAATACATTGATAATTTATTCTCAAAATTATCATAATCTTTATCCAGCCACTTCAGTAATTCCGGATCATCAAATCCAATCTTTTTCATCACCTGCAATGCTATATATAATCGCATGGGGTCAAAATCCCGGAATCCTGTTTCAAAAAGAATATAAAAATCCCGGGATAAACCTGTTCCAATTTCTGTAAAGTAGTTAATGAGATTATCTACGGCCGATTTATACCAGGAAGTTCCATCCCAGGATTTCTTCCCGGAAGATAAAAATTCATTCATTTTTTTAATAATTAAACTTTCCAGTGTGTTGTGTTTAATATAAAAGGCTATAAATATCTGATTGAGTGGTATTCCCATTACTTTACCGGCTGAATTCATAAAGTAATCTATTTTCTGAGCCAATGCAGATTTTAATAGTTTTGTTTTTGCCCGGGGAAACTGCATGCAATAGAGGGCAAGTGAACCAATGATAAAAGCATCCAGGTGAGAAGTGACGACAAATCCTGATTCATTACTTTGCATTAAGAAGTCATTAAAACGGGATAATGCCTGGGCAAGATAACGATCATCTTTTAAAGTAGAAAGATAGTGAAAAATATTAGGAATAAATTCTGTATCTGCTTTCCCGGAAATAACCTCGCCAATCCAGTCAGAATAATCCTTTCGGAGTAATTGTGAATACATATATTGATACTCCATATAATGTGGATATCGAATTTCAAAGTCGGTGCCATATCTTTCCGGATCTTTGGCAAGTTCCAATAGTGTTATTCGCGTGAAATTATTTAAATTACTATTGTTTTCAATTTTGTTCAGGATTGCATCAAAATCTTTTTCATGTGCTACGATGGATTTCACTGTTTCATAGGCTTTCACCATATGATTCTCTGCCACAAGATCTTTTTCCAGGAAAAAAACTCCACTTGTTATTGCTATACAGATAATACCTCCCAGGACAAGTGCCAAAACCGGTGTCTTTTTCTTTGTTAAATCATCTTGAACAAGATAATTATTTAATAATGATCCATTTTTCATATACATACTCCTTTCTGCGGAATACATTATTATTTTTTTATTACAGTACCTTGTGAAACAGAATGCGAGAGTAATAATTCATACCCTCATGAGAAAATATGGTAACCCATGGGGGTAATTTTTATTACCTTTTATTGCAAACCGGTAGTTTTTATGGCATTATATTTACGATGAATATTTAAAAAGGATAAGTCATGCTTATGAGAAAGAGACTATTAATTATTATTTCAATCTGCACCGGCATCCTGGCAGTGATAAGCGGTGTATGGTTTTACCAGGGAGTTTTTACTTCCGGCGATGAAACGGAAAAAACTGGAAGGTTTGACTTTTACCTGTACACTATCGCACCTGACAACACCCTCATCCCTTTTTCCCTTGCTGTTGATAACCAGCCGATCCCGGATCAGGCGCCCCGGATTTATTTTGAATCTTTAAAGAATGCATGGCTCTACCTGCTGCTTTTCAGCCCGGAAAACGAGATGACTGTTCTTTTTCCCGCACCCGGGGGGAATTTTCCCCATGATTATGAGTTTGCGCAGTATTTCCTGCCCAAAAACTATAACTGGGAGCCGTATCTTCAATCCCCCGGGCAATATACACTTTACTTTGTCTTCAGCACAAGCCCGCTGAAAACGGTGGAACGGCTTTTATCCCGGTACGAAGAATACCGGAAAGCCAGGAAGCCGGAAAGCGTGCAACGGGAAACGATTGCACGTTTGAAGGCGGAAGTCGAAAAGCACAGGCGGGAGCAGGGGTGGATAAAAAATACCGGTGCAGTTCCCGAGTGGATTGATGGTACGGTACGCGGTAATGAAGATGATGTAATCTACCGGGCATGGTCAATCCCTTTCCGGGGTATCATCACCCACAGTGTTGTGTTTCAGTACTTCCATAAGGAAGATGATGAATAAACAATACAGGCAGATTTTAAAACGAATATTCATTATCATAAGTGTTTTTTTTATCGTGCACCTCTCTGCCCTGTTGATTCCTGCAATATTTCAGTGGGCCGATATACGGGTGCATACCCTGTTTTTTTACCTGCGGCAATTCCTCCAGGGAAAACAGGAGGTTTCTCCTTACCTGGTTCTTTTTACCCTGGATGATGATTTTGAAAAAAGATATAACACGCCCGGAAGGGAGCGTACGGCAATAGCAGAAGCGCTGGAAACTATCCGGGAAGCGGGGTCAAGGACAATCCTCTTTGATATTATCTACCGGGAAAGGGATTCTACCCCCGGTGAGGACGAGAAACTGGTGCAGGCCACCCGTTCCCTGGGAAATGTGTTTTATCCGTTTGTCGTGAACAGAAATATTCAGTCCGGGGATACACTCCCGGAATGTACCTCCGGAAAAATACCCTGGCCACTCAATATAATCAGGCAGGGGAAGCCGGTAAAGGTGGGATTGGGGATTACCCCCTTCCCGGAACTATGCCGGGCAGCCAGGGGCCTGGGCGGGATCACCCATTTCCCGGAAAGTGACGGTATTATTCACCGCATACCCCTGGTCTATTCTTTCCGGGGGGAATTGATTCCTTCTATAGTATTGGCCGGTATTTGTCATTACTACCGGGTTGTACCGGGGACCCTTTCGATTGCCTTTGGAAAATATATCATACTCCCGGGAGCTACATTACCCGGCGGAAGGGTAAAGGATATCGCGATCCCGGTTGACAGCAGGGGGCAGTTGATTGTCAACTTTACCGGTCCATGGAGGAAATCGATAACGAGTTTTTCCCTGGAAAATCTTTTATCATCATATGATGAAACCGGCAGGGCAATTCCTGTCTCTTCGGCTGCCCCGGACAGCCTTGTATTATTCGGGGATATGACCACAACATCAAAGGATATCTCCCGTGGTATTTTTGAAGAGAATTACCCGATGGTCGGTATACTCCATAACAGCCTGAACACGATCCTTACCGGGCATTATCTTTATCAGCCCGGACATGCGGAACAAATTATTATTTCTCTCCTGGTGCTTTTTATACTCTTTCTGACCGGGTTTTTACGAAAAGAGGATATCAATCCCGCCTGGTTATTCTTTCTTTTCTGTATCTATGTTTTGATTACCTTTATTCTTTTTATTGTGAGTGGACGGCTCCCGGATATCTCTCTCCATTTTTTCGCCTTTACTGTTTCCGGTATCATACTCTTCCGGATGGAACTGGCAGAGATAAGAAAGCTGATGGCAAGCGATGATGCACTGGAGGTGCCTGTTGTGATAAAGCCAGATGATTCCCGAACACCGGATGTCCCGGTTGAAAAAACAGGGGAGCATCGGGAATCAACAACCGGCCGTTTGAAAGAATTGGGATTAACCGATACACAGTTAAAGATTGCCGGGCTTTTGACCGGGGGGCTGCAATACAAAGAAATCGGCTTTCGCTTAAGTATTTCTGCAACAGCAACAGGAAGACGTATCAACAGGATATACAAGAAGTTAGGGATCAATAACAAGATTGAATTATTCAATATCGTGAACAATAAAGAGAAATAAAAAAATTTATGTAACAGCAATGATAATCTATAATTCCAACCTGAAAATTGTGACAATATTGTCACGTCCTGTCTTATTTTTCATATAGTTGTATAAAAATTCATACTTTTTTAATCTTAACTTTCCCGTTTTATAGAAACCGGGTAATAGCTTTTTAAAGGAAAGGTCAATAAAACCCAGGGCAGGATATCTACATCCTGCCCTGTTATCTGAAGGGCTTTTTTTGAAGGGGCTTAAGCCCTCCTCTGACACATTCAGCTTTATCCATCCGGTTTCAAATCAGACGGATAAAATCCCCCTTTATTAAAGCTCCGTCCCTGCATATTCTGCTAGCGGATACGCACCTCATTTGTCCAGACGCAGCGGTAAGGGAGCTGGACAGTGCCGTCCTGGGTCTGATCGCTCGCATCCGTACTCGGGTTCCGGGCAGCTTATAAAGAATAAGGGAAGTGTCAGTACCATCACTACTGTGATTAATGTATTTTTCATAGTAATCCTCCTTTATAAAGAAATAGTTTTTAACGTAAATTAACATAACTGCATAGTACAGTCATCATAGTCGCTTTTTTTAATAAGAAAAGAGTAATAATTCTTACCTGCCATATATAAAAGAGGTAATCCGGGGGGGTAATTTTTATTACCATTTATTGGGTTGACAGCGCAAAAAAAGAACTAAAGTCGAAGTTGCAGCAGATGCCGTAACTTATGACATTCCGAAAGACATAATAGCTGTAGATTGGAGTAGTGATTTTATTATTGTTGATGTCCTGAATGTTATGATCCTGGAAGGCGATAATCTATCAAACAGAAATAAATTCGTATATCGCCGATATCTCACAGGTAATCTCAAGTACCGGTCTTGAGTTTTCCGGCTATGCCGGAAAACCGCGTATCACCGGTAAATAGTTGCCTCATAGCTGGTTAAGTAATAACTGATACAGAACTTAAAACAGTTCGTTGACAGCTTGTCCATTCAATAAAATCCAATCGGCTAAACGTGTTCCGACTATCGAGGCAGAGATACTGTTTGCGTTGCATAGTATCACCACACCAACCCCGGTCGCTTTGTCGAATAACAGAACCGATGTAATGCCCTGGTCATTGCCATTGTGACCATAGTAGCCGTGCTGCTCTGTCCACACCAATCCCTGCTCGAAACCACGGTAGATAAACGTCCACTCACCTTTATCGACATCGGTGAATTGCGGCTTCAGCATATAATCAACAGTTGTTTTTTTCAGTATGCGCCGCCCATTCAGTTCCCCGCCATTGATGATCGCTGCCAGGAACCGCCCCATGCCATTGGCGCTGGAACGCAACTGTCCATCGGGATATGTGTAGAACCCATAGTGTTCCAGGGGCTTACCATCTTTGTAGGGTACCGCGATAATACTCGTGTCCTCGAAGCCAGCCAGGTACCAGCCAGTTTGGTCCATTTCAAGCGGGTCAAAGATCGTCTGCGCACAATACTCATAGAATGGAATGTGGGTCGCCGTTTCGATTAAATGTCCTGCCAATGCAATACCGACATTTGAATAGCTGAAGGTGACACCGGGCATGACTCCGGCAAAATTTTTCTCTGCATTGTACCACTTACCCCCGGGTGCCAGATACCCCTTCAAAAAATCGCCTAATGCCACATCCGGATCACCCTTCACATATGTATTTTTGGTTAAGTTGTGGTCACGGATGCCTGATGTATGGGTCAGGAGATGGCGTATAGTGATTACCTCACCGAGTACCCAGGGATTATCCACTTTAAACGGCAGCAGGTCGTTGATATTGTCATCCAGGTCAAAGACCCTGTTTTCCCAGGCATGCATCAGGGCTACACCGGTAACAACTTTACTGACGGAAGCCAGCATATAAGGTGTATCCGGTGATGTGCGAAGGCCGGTCTCCCGATTCGCGTAACCTATCCCTGTACTCCAAACAACATCGCCATGCGCAACAACGGCGACAGCCATACCGGGAAGATCATATGTTTCGACAATATCCGCAATACAACTCTCGACCTCATTTATCGATTCAATCGTATTGCCTGAATCCGGGCATCCCGGTATAAACATAGCCCGAAACATCACCAGGATCACACCGGAGACCACTACAAGAAGAACCAGGGCTAACGCCATAACAGGTTTTAAAAACCACGGAACACACTGAATACACAGAAATAAAAGACCGAAAATAAAATAATGAAAATACTGAAGAAACATATAAAATTCGGGGAGCATTATTTGAAGTATATACTCATTTGGGTTGCGGTTTTCTTGAAGCAGTATATCAGGAGG
>JAFGQK010000360.1 GCA_016935735.1 Spirochaetales bacterium
AAGATAGTTCAGCAGGGAGTATAGTCGACAGGGTCAAAAAGCAGGTGAAAACAGACAAGAAATTAAAAATGAAAATCAGTAAAATTGTGCAAAACACATTAATGAGCTAATAGGAAACTTGACCCCTTTAGACCCCTTTATAATAGTATTTTTGCCGTAATTCCCCGAACTGATCGGGGAATCCAGTTGTTTTTGATTTATAATTTTGGGGTACCGTTAAGAGTAAACGGCAGACTTGACGACCCCTTTTTTCTGATTTTTTGGACCCATCTTCATCAGGTGATGCAATTTAAAAAGGAGGGAATTATGAAAATTTCAAGAAGGTCTTTTCTGAAAGCAGCCGCAACTGGAATCGGCTCCGCCACACTTACCGGGCTTGGTGCAGTAAAAGCCGAGGCAATTCAATCCGATCAGGTTAAGAAATGGGACTACGAAGCCGGAGTGATTGTACTCGGCATCGGGGCCGCCGGCCTCATGACCGCGATAACGGCTTATGATAAGGGGAACGATGTTTTAATACTTGAAAAAGCGCCGGAAGCTCATGCCGGAGGTAATACCCGGGTCAGTGGCCAGGGCTACTGGTGCCCGGCAGATACTGATAATGCTGTTGAGTATCAAAAAGCGTTAAGTGACGGTTATCCCATTCCGGATGAAGTCACTGAGGTATTCCATAAGCATTCAGTAAATGTAACTAAATGGCTTACGGAAATGGGTGCGGATATGATGACTATGAAAACAAAAGGTGAATATCCGGAATTTCCGGGTGCGGCTGAAAATGTTTGCTGGTCAACAAAGGGAAACGGTTATCAGCGCCTGTGGCTTCTGTTGATGGAAAATGCCCTGAAAAAAAGAAAAGTAAGGGTCAAATATGAGACACCTGCAGTTGAACTTATTCGGGACAATAAAACCGGGGAGATCAGAGGTGTAGTTGCGGAAAACAAAGGCAGGAAGATATACGTTAAGGCACAAAAGGCAGTAGTGCTCTGTACAGGAGGTTTTGAAAACAACCAGGAGATGATTCGCGATTACCTTGGCATGCCTTGCGGATATCCAAAGGGCAGCCCATATAATACAGGGGATGGTATCCGGATGGCGATGGCGATCGGCGCGGATCTATGGCACATGGATAACCAGGCCGGTCCGGATTTCAATTTCAGGATCCCTGGTAAGGACTGGGCCTTTGGCTATAATTTTTCCCCTCCGGGCCAGGGATGGATATGGATTGCCAAAGACGCTACCAGGTTTACGAACGAAACCTATTTTACCAAACACGGGAAAATCCCCTTTCATGGCATTTATATCCCTGTCCCCACACCTCTGCCAGTGCATTGCGTTTTTGATGAAACCATGAGAAAGAGCGGTCCGCTTTACCCCAATGATTATTTCTTCTGCTGGTGGTCTCAGATAGAAAAATACAGGTGGAGTCCTGACAGTAACACCGAGGTAGAAAAAGGCTGGATCATAAAAGCCGGCACGCTAAGGGAGTTGGCCGAAAAGATAGGTAAAGATCCGGATACTCTGGAAAAAACCGTGCATAAATGGAACAATTCATGTGCGGAAGGAAAGGATTCGGAATTTGCCCGGAATCCTGATCGTATGGCGCCGATTCAAAAGCCTCCTTTCTATGCTGCGGAATTTGTCCCCGCGTTCACCAATACACAGGGAGGGCCAAGGCGTAACAGCAAGGCTCAGGTGCTGGATACAAATCGCAAACCGATTCCAAGGCTTTATTCGGCCGGAGAACTGGGAGCAATTTACAGCTGGCATTACCAGGGCGGTGGAAATATCCTGGAGTGCCTTGTATTTGGCCGTATTGCAGGCGAGCAGGTCGCTGCAGAAAAGCCATGGGGATAAGTATAGCATACACAGTTATCAAGGTTTTTCATCCCGGCTGAAAGGAGAAGCATTTAAAATGTCTTTAATAAAAAAATATATAATCATCATAACAATTTTTCTTGTACCCTTTCTGGCCTGCTCTTAATAATAAAGGGGGATGCCCATAAGTTTATAAGTTTCTTTGAGCAGAATAGAGAATCGGAGAGGTACAATGCAGTGGAAAGAGGGATAATCGTTTTAATTCTTGAAAGGGTGAATATTATAATGTATTATTATAGGAAAATCGGAAAGTAAGGAGGTAAGGAATGCTTGCAAAGCTTACAGCAAAAAACCAGATTACCATACCCAAAGATGTGATATCAAGGCTTCCGAATGTAGAATATTTTGATGTAAGTTATAAGGATGGACGTGTCATACTGAAACCGCTTAAGGTTTATGATACAGATCTTGAAATGATCAGGTCTAAAATGAAACAGCTCGGAATATCGGAAAATAGTGTTGGGGAAGCGGTAAAGTGGGCGCGGGAAAAATAAAAAAGGTTGTTATCGATACAAATGTTCTTGTTTCGGCCCTTCTTTTTAACGGAACTCCCGGAAAACTTGTTACCCTCTGGAAAGAAAAGCGCATACAACCCTTATGCTCAAAAGATATTATTGATGAGTATTTAAGGGTGCTGACCTATCCTAAATTTAAACTTACTGATATTGAAATTGACTACCTGCTTACTTTAGAGATCCTGCCCTGGTTTAAGCCGATTAATGTCCCCAACGGAAAACCATATATAAAAAATGATCCTCAGGACGATATTTTTATCTGGTGCGCACTTGAAGGAAAAGCAGATGCTGTAATCTCGGGAGATAATCATTTATTAAAAATGAAGAATCCGCCTGTTCCTGTTTTGTCTGTGACTGATTTTTTAGAACAATTCAACGTCGAAAAAATATAGGTGTTTATTCAAACCAAGCATGAGGATAATATGTCCCGGCCTCTAAGAATCACCTACCCAGGAGCTTTTTATCAAATCACCGCCCGCGGCAATGAACAAAGACCTGTCTTTAAGTCAAAGAGGGACAAAGAAAAGTTTCTTGAATATCTTAAGTCTGCATCGGAGAGGTACAACGCAGTAATACACGTATACTGCCTCATGGATAATCATCACCTTCTGCTTGAAACTCCTTCAGGTAATCTCCCTCGGATCATGCTCCATATCAATGGCGCCTATACAAATTATTTTAATGTTAAAAGAGGAAGAGCCGGACACCTTTTCCAGGGAAGGTATAAGGCAATACTTGTTGAAAAGGACGAATATGCAAAGGAACTGTCGCGATATATCCACCTGAACCCGGTTAGAGCCGGTATCGTCGATCTGCCGGAAGATTATGAATGGTCGAGTTATTCTGTATATATCGGGAAGCATGAAAAACCGGAATGGCTCTGTACTGACTTTATTCACGGATATTTCGGGAAGACAAAATCATCAGCAGAAAAACTGTATAAAAAATTTGTTAACTCTCTTATTAATACTGAATACAACACTCCATTGGATGAAGTTGTCGGTTCCTCCATTCTTGGCCGATTGGAATTTATAAATGAAATAAAAGAGAAGTATCTTAAAGGCAGAAAGTCTGGCAAATATCTTCCGGCACTGAATGTACTGGCTGACAGTGTATCAATCGATGATATACACAAGGCAGTGGAAAGCACTTACAGTGATGATCCGGGTTTAGGAAGAAATATAAAGATCTACCTGGCAAGGAGTTATACAGGAAAGAGGTTAAGGGAAATAGGAGATGCATTCGGGATCGGAGACACTGCTGTTTCGCAGGTGTGCCGGCGGCTGTCAGCGCGGATTGATAAAGGTAAAAATCTTAAGAAGATTATCAGCAATATTCGGAAAAGGCTGAAACTGTAATACTTTGTGGATTTTATAACAGTCAACGCAGAGCGTTTAAAAACATGCGTTCCTACGGGGACCATGGGAACGAGAAAAATGGATTCCCGTCTGCACGGGAATGACAGATGGAAACTGATTATTACCTGAATCTTGCACCAAATATCTATTACGGCTTGAAGCACCATGTGTTTAAAGGTCGTTTCAAAATTTTAATCCTCACCAT
>JAFGQK010000361.1 GCA_016935735.1 Spirochaetales bacterium
TATGCCCTGTTCCCCGTCGTTCCCGGAAGTAGTAATACAGAAATACGGATACCCCGTATTGCCCGATGATGGGGTGAGCATCATAAAGACATCCGTATCACCTCCAAAGTCGAAGATTCGTGACCAGCTGTCACGGGTGTTCAATTTTACCCAGCATGCAATGGAAAAATCATACAGATCGTTGGTAAGCCCGTCCGGGAGATCCACATAGTCGCTTGTACCGTTAAGTGAATAAGGCCCGCCGCTCCAGACTGGATTCTGATCCGGTGTGGGCGAGGGAGTCGGGACTGGTGTTTCCGCAGGAGTTGGGGTTGGTTCATCTCCCCCCGGGCCTGGTTTATCATCAAACCGGAACCAGTCGACATCCATATAACCGGAATTTCCGGACGAATTAAAACACAGAATAGCATACTGTTCTCCCTGGAAGGTGCCATTCTGCCAATCAAAGCCCATGGTTATTGTTGTTCCCGATTGCTGCCAATCCCTGCTGTCATCTTTCCAGAAAAACCTGGCTTGATTATTATTAAAGTTCATTTCTATCCGAAAGTACAGAATATCCGCACTTATATTATCAACAGTTGCTTTTACACTATCTTCTTCCGACATTATGATACGCCTGGGATTCGTCGTCACGGCAATATATCCGTGAGGATCGCCTAACATTCCTAATCCGCCTATATCCCCCGGCTGCATGGCACTGCAATCGATTTTAATACTCCCGGAACTTGCCGGTCCCTGTCCTTTCTGGGTTAACGAATTTCTTGCATTCCAGAAATTAGGGGCAGTAACAGCTTGCAGCCTTAAGGCAGATCCTGTTAAGGACCATCTTGAATTATCCGGATTATGATTCCACATCCACTGTATTCCTGAAGAGCTGCCATTAAATTCATCTGAAGTTGGCGGTACCTTTACCGGTTGATTTTGGATTGGTTTGGTATAGCTTGACTCAACCCGGCCCAAATTTCCCACCCTGCCGAATCTGGGCCATTCACTATCCCAGGTAACAGGGCAAATCCTGGTCATACGGCCAATCGCACCATCATCCTGCATAATATAACCCCAGTAACTACCGTCAGGCAGATCAACAATACCACCCTGATGTCCACCGCTTCCGGCCTCGCACAATGTAATTGTTTCACCATAAGGTCCCCAGACATTCGATGCACGGGAACACAGTAATCTTTGTGCAGGCACAGCGTTAAATAAATAATATCTGCCGTTATGTTTGGTGAGATGTGTACCTTCAATATTATTATACGATATAATTTCCCGCTCTTCTACTACACCACTCAAGTTTGAATTCAGCTGTAACATCCTGATCCTGTTTTCCCAGGCCCCGCCATAGGCAAGATAGGGGGTACCATCATCATCAATAAATAAACATGGATCAAAATAACCGGCATTGAATTGATGATAATTCCATGAACCGGAAACATCATTTGCGTAATAAATACGGGTATTTTCACCATTAATAGTAACTGCCACATAAAAAGTACCGCTCTTATAGCATATGGAAGGAGCGAAACAGCCATTACCGTACTTTGTTCCTCCCTGCATGTTATATGCATTATTACCGGTAAATGAGGATATACAATGACCGGCGATTTCCCAGTTAACAAGGTCTTTGGATTTTAAAATAACCAGACCCGGTACATTAACGAAAGTGGTACTGGCAAAATAAAAATCGTTGCCCACCCTGATAATACTGGGATCCGGGTAATCGGCGTATAATGGCGGATTTTTAAAAGTTCCATCACCATTATCCGATTGCCAGTCGGCAAAAAGACATACCGTCATTAAAAGCATATTACAAATGATAATTAACCTGCAAATCAATTTTTCTTTCTTCATTTTATTAACTCCCTGTTAAATTTTCTTTCGCCTGCACTTTTCATAATGTACATTATTGGGGGCCGTCTGGAAAGTCTCATTTTTACAGGGTTACTCCCTCTATAGTGCCGATTACAGGCATCTTCTGCTAAAACCGCCACTATTATTCAATAAAACCTTTCGACAGCCCCGATTTGAAAATTTATTTTTCAGGAAACCTTACTACAAGCAAAATTCACTGACGAGTCCCACATAATATTGTGCAACTAACAGTGCATCGACTATATCAATGCTGCCATCGCAGTTTACATCTGCATTACCTTCATCAAAATTGGATGGATCAAGACCCACATAGTATTGTGCGGTGAGAAGTGCATCCACAATATCTATCGCACCATCATTATTCACATCCCCGAGAGTCCCATTATTTCCTCCCGTATCAAAGCGGATATAGCCGTTACACTGAAGCATTTCACTGTAGGAACCACCGCAGGAACCATCAATGTAAACGGCGGTATTAATTTCCTGGTCTTCTGCCTGGTACGTACTGTCGTTGTAGACAATATAGTCTACCTGAATATCCATGCCGTTCTGCTGTTCATCATCATTGGTAAAATGCACTTCGATGATTCCGGTGCCGTTTGCATAGAAGTCCTGATAACTGGTGGACATTGTCCATGTACCAACAATAGCGCCATCTGCATGGACTTCCAGAATTTCGCCGCCTATAGTACCCCTGGCCCTTACAACGATATTGCCATTGACGACCGGTGTCGGTGAGGGGGTTGAATCCGGAGTCGGTTCAGGAGTTGGAGGGCTGGTATTAGTAATAGGGTCAACACCCTGCCGTGTGGCATTCACTTTCTGGATGGTTCCGTCACTGTTATAGTATAAGTAGTCCAGACATACGGAACGCTGATACACGGAATTGGATAATGTCCGGTTATGGTAGAAGATGTACCATTGACCTTCATACTCAACAATGGAGTGATGATTATTATTGCCCAGGTTGTCCCACGGATTGTCTAAAACCGTACCACGGTGCTGGAAACCGGACATTGGATTTGAACTTGTCATATAATCGATTCTCATTCCGGCACTCGAATCGGTGGAATACGAAAAGTAATAAATCCCGTTCCTTTTATGCATGTAAGCCGCTTCAAAGAAATTAGGCGCATCTATGGTGACTGCGCTGCCGTTTACACTGATCATATCGCTGTTCAGCCTTATCACCCTGGCATTCCCCGGTCCGCCACCTCCAAAGTAAAGATATACCTGTCCATCATCATCCACGAATATCCTCGGATCAAAACACCACTGGACATTACAATTGGGCATGCTTTTATTGACCAAAGACCTCCCAATGGGGTCTGTAAAAGGACCTTCCGGTGAATTCCCGACAGCAACGCCAATGGAGTCTCCGCCGTCCGGGAAATAGAGGTAATATTTCCCATTCCGCACCGCCATATCCGGGGCATATGCAAGATTTGCCCAGGATGTATCATACCGGGCATCGAACACCGTCCCATGATTCTGCCAGGTCGCTAAATCTGCCGATGAAAGTAAAATGTAGTCATAGAGCTGGTTGTAATCCGTCGCACCAGCCTTGTCATGGCTGCAAATGACATACAGCCTGCCATTGGCAACAAATCCTGAAGGGTCTGCCGTATACACGCTTGTAACAAGCGGGTTATCTGCATAACTGTGCAGGGCAAGAATAATGAGGAAGGCACACACAAGTCCAATATACAGCCTCTTCCTTCCGGATACCTTTGTAACAATCGTTTCTTTTTTCATTTCTTCATCTCCTTTACCTTAAATATTTATTTTATAGAAGTTCATGTAAAAAAACATATGTATTCGATCTTGCGGCAGGATTACTGCGATTACTGCAAGATTGATACAATATTAGTGCAAAAACCAATCTCTTCACCTTTTATCTATAACCTCCGGCATATCAATTACCGGGCTTGTACCTTTGAAATAGTCGAAATCAACAAATCCCCCGGTGGAACCAGTCGCATAATGAAACAATGCAATCCAGTATCCCATAAAATGATCCAGACTATATTTCATCGCCAGTTGAACTTCCAATCTGGTCCATGATGTACCGTCCTGTGAATAGCAGAATGTCGCCCTGCCGTTGCTGGTTCCCATTACGATATACCGCCTGTCATCCGGCTTTCTTTT
The DNA here is from genome assembly GCA_016935735.1 of Spirochaetales bacterium. Lineage (GTDB taxonomy): Bacteria > Spirochaetota > Spirochaetia > SZUA-6 > JAFGRV01 > JAFGRV01. The sequence continues at coordinate 4,021 of JAFGQK010000361.1, forward strand.
CACACCAATAAGCCACAGGTATTTTGAAATGCGGCAATGCCCGCATAATCTCCTGGTTTTATATTTTCCGTCTGTATAGCAGCCTCGCCCGAACACGTGGGACCCTGTGTTTTCTGGGTAAGAGTATTCCGTGCCTGAAAGATATCGATACTCGAGAAGCATATATAAAATGTATTGTTATGATAACGCGGGCTGTTGGCCCAGGAACCTTTTCCGTAGATGTTCTGCCCGTTTATTAAATTATGGGCATCATTATTTTCCAGTATATCGTAAACATATGCCACAATTTCCCGATTAACCAGATCGATAGAACGCATAATCGGTATCCCGGGCATCATATGCATACTGGTGCTGGACATGTAAAAGTAATTGCCCACACGGATGACATCGGTATCCGGGACATCGGCCCATATAAGTGGATTTCTCATTACCATTGCCTTATTCATTTGTGTTATCGTTAACGCAGTATTGCAGCTTCATAAAAAATATCCTTAGCTGCATGTAAAAGCGTTAACGTTAACATAAATATCAAAAAATTTTTTATAAACGTTCCCATTAATACTGCTTCTCTATATTATCATATGTTCACTGAATTTGTCAAGATAAAAAGCATATGTACCAGCAATTCTAATTATAGTTGAAACAGTAAACATTTGTCTAGTACCAGACATACTCTTACTAGTAAAATATACTTCTCATCATGGGA